>NZ_KV799987.1:0-4758 GCF_001810105.1 Neisseria sp. HMSC068C04 | reverse complement strand
TCAAATGCCTAAAGAAAAGAAATAAGCAATTAGGCAAACTTGAAAAATCCTCTTTCCAAAAAGGAAAGAGGATTTTTTTAATCACTCCCAACACTAGGCAGACTACTAATCAGAGCACATCCGCATGCAGTCTTGCAACCATCAACAGCAACTGCTTTACCTTCAAACATCATATACTGACTGCCTTCAATAATCGGATTGTCACCATGACCAGTTATAGGGCAACTAACTAAATCGCCAACTAGTGCCGCAGGTTTTCCTTCAATAGTCATTTGGGAAGATGCTTGAATGACCATACCACCATGCGTAGTTGAATCACCCAATCTAATAATACCCTTCATTTTTGCATTCCTTTGCCGTCAAAATTCCTATAAACCAGATTGATCTCAGACATTACTATAAGCCTGAATCAGACGCCCCATATAAAAACCATTATCTGTATTCCAACCAAATAACTGATTTTTCTGCTCAGTATTTTCAACAGCCAAACCTAACATGAGCAATTGATTTTCCGAAGCAAGAGGTCCCATAAAAAGTCCAGGATTATGTCTTAAAACACTATTTCTGTCGTAATGCCAGTCTCCTCCTGCTGCCTTAATACCATCCATATATTGCTGGATTTCCTCATGTGAGGAAGCAAACCATACTGCATCAACTGCTTCACCATGTAATCCATAATCCACATATTTTTTCAATAACTGTGGTTGTTTTCCATCATCCAGCGTAATAGGTCGTTGTACCCATGCACGAATTGGTAGATTATTCTGTTTAGCCAAATGCTGAGAGGAAAAAACTATCCAGGTTACTGTTTCAGTAAATTCTAAATCATCTATATCTGGATTTAACCAAGCCGATAAGACAGCATGGATACCTTCAGGTTCGGATTTCTCAAACCAATTATTGATAAATTCACTCATATCCTGCAGAGGCATTATGACTAGATCCAAGTTTTCTATACCAATAGTTTCCGACATATTGATTAGCTTATTTTGCCAGGCTTCATAAATATCGTTGTCAGGAGTATGGATATGTACGGTCAATTTTTTTGAAAACTCAGCCAAAGATCTAATTCTTTCTTCTAGTTGCCACACCGTTGTTTCATGACACAATGGTCGTTCAAAGTTATTTTCTTCATCAATAAAAGCAATACAATCAAATCTCTCATTACCTTTAGTTTCAGCAATTACATCATTCAGTGCAATTTCAGACGGCAGAGCTACATAAGCGTCTATTACAGCTACCCTCTTACCAGCCCACTCTGTCCACTTCCTACGAATATTGTCTTTTTCTTTCTGCCATGCCTCCATAGCGGCATAACGATGGACTGAAGAAATATAGCGGTAAGAAAGTGCTGCAAACCATATAACAGGAAATGCCAACGAATAAATTGCATACTTTTTCAACAATAAAATCCATAGCAATGAACAGCAACATGCAAATGCCAAAGTAGCGGCCCACATCCATGGCTTTCCCCACTTATTTTTGACTTCTGGAACTAATGTTGCGGGAACTTCAGGAATATTCCATTGCATTTTAAATAGCCTTATACTCAAAAAATCAATTATATATAAAAATAACCATATTGGTTAAATATTAGCACATAGATTCTTAATATTACCTATGTAACTATCTAACCATTTATTAACTAATTAAACGTTTAATATAGAACTATACAGGCTCTTCTAAAAAATTTTTACATCCTATAATCCTATATACAAGTCCATTTAACCATGGGCTTAACTATATGCGATATATCAAACTTATTCTAAGCTTCAAAAACTTCTAAGTAAAAAGCTTAATCAGCTATTTAATAAATTAAATACGGCATTTAAAACTGAAAATTTTATCCTTAACCTAAAAATACTTATCTACTAAGACGGATTCTCCTAAATTTATTCCGATCCAAACAATAAGTTCTCTTTAATATTCCTAATTTTATCGCGTAACACAGCCGCTTCTTCAAACTGCAAATCCCTAGCCGCCTGCTGCATGGCTTTTTCCAGTTTGGCAATTTCTTTAATTGCATCTTCTTCACTGTGAATTTCGCCGACTTTAACCTTGTTTTTACCTTTCAGACGGCCTTTGCCGCTGTCTTCTTCGTGGTACACGCCGTCAATGATGTCTTTGACTTGTTTTTTAATCTGCTGCGGTATGATGCCGTGTTCTTCGTTGAATTTAATCTGTTTTTCGCGGCGGCGTTCGGTTTCGTCGATGGCGGCTTTCATGGAGTCGGTGATTTTGTCGGCGTACAAAATCGCTACGCCATTCACATTGCGCGCGGCGCGGCCTATGGTTTGAATCAGGCTGCGGTGGGAGCGCAGGAAACCTTCTTTGTCGGCGTCGAGGATAGCGACGAGGGAGACTTCGGGGATGTCGAGGCCTTCGCGCAAGAGGTTGATGCCGACGAGTACGTCAAACAGTCCGAGCCGCAAATCTCTAATGATTTCAACGCGCTCTACGGTGTCGATGTCGCTGTGCAGGTAGCGCACTTTAATGCCGAGTTCGCTGTAATAGTCGGTGAGTTGCTCCGCCATGCGTTTGGTGAGGGTGGTAACGAGCACGCGTTCGCCTTTTTGGATGCGGTCGTTGATTTCGCTCATTAAGTCATCAACTTGGGTAGCGACGGGGCGGATGATGATTTGGGGATCAACCAGCCCGGTGGGGCGGACGACTTGTTCGACCACTTGTCCGGCGTGTTCTTCTTCGTATTTGGCGGGGGTGGCGGAAACGAAGACGGTTTGCGGCATGACTTTCTCAAATTCGTGGAATTTGAGCGGGCGGTTGTCGCGGGCGGAAGGCAGGCGGAAGCCGTAGTCCACGAGGTTTTGTTTGCGTGATGCGTCGCCTTTGTACATGCCGCCGATTTGGGTAACGGTAACGTGGCTTTCGTCGATGAACATGATGGCATTATCGGGCAGGTAGTCCATCAGTGTGGGCGGCGGTTCGCCTTCTTTTTTGCCGGAGAAGTGGCGGGAGTAGTTTTCGATGCCTTTGCAGAAGCCCATTTCGTAGAGCATTTCGAGGTCGAAGCGGGTGCGCTGTTCGATGCGTTGTTGCTCGACGGGGCGTTGTTCACGGGCAAAAAATTCGATGCGTTCGCGCAGTTCTTCTTTGATGGACTCGCAGGCACGCAATACAGTGCCACGCGGGGTAACGTAGTGGCTGGACGGGAAGACGGTGTAGCGGCCGACGCGTTGGATAAGGCTGCCTGAAAGCGGGTCAAACATATCGAGGCGGTCGATTTCGTCGTCGAACAAGCTGATGCGCAAGGCGTTTTCCGAGCTTTCGGCGGGGTACACGTCAATCACGTCGCCACGCACGCGGAAGCTGCCGCGTTTAAAGTCCAAATCGCCGCGTTCGTACTGCATGGAAACGAGCGTGGTGATGATGTCGCACTGCTCGATGGTGTCGCCTTCTTTGACGGACAACACCATTTGTTGATATTCGGTCGGGTCGCCGATACCGTAAATGGCGGACACGGTGGCGACGATAATCACGTCGTCGCGCGTCATCAGATTTTTGGTGGCGGAAAGACGCATTTGTTCGATGTGTTCGTTGATCGCGCTATCCTTTTCGATGAACAAATCGCGGCTGGGCACATAGGCTTCGGGCTGGTAATAGTCGTAGTAGGAGACGAAATATTCCACCGCGTTTTCGGGGAAAAACTCGCGCATTTCGGCGTAGAGCTGGGCGGCAAGGGTTTTGTTGTGCGCCATGATGATGGCGGGCCGGCCGCTTTGGGCGATAACGTTCGCCATGGTGTAAGTTTTGCCCGAACCGGTTACGCCGAGCAGGGTTTGGTAGGCAAGGCCGTCTGAAAGTCCTTCGAGCAGGCCGGCAATGGCGGTAGGCTGGTCGCCGGCAGGAGGAAATGGCTGGTGGAGCTTGAAGGGGGAATTTGGGTATTGGATGACTTCCATAAGACGGCCTGTTTTATGTTCAGGTAAAAAGAAGATTATAACAAAGGGCCGTCTGAAAATTGATAGTGTGCCAATCTGACAAGACTAAATATTTCATCTCCTTCCTTAGCTAACTAAGGTTGTTTGTGTTAAAACTACTCTCTCCCTAAAGGACGTGTCCCCCACGTCCTTTTTCTTTATCCGCATCCTCCCTTTAGATCAGATTTCTACCCCGTAAAAGGCCGACACTCCGCATCATTGCCCCTAAATATCTCCTCGCCGTCCGTACAGCTGCCCTTCACCTTCATCTTCCCGCACACCACCGCCGTCAGCGACTCGTTCAAGCGCAATACCCTCGGCTCCGCCTCCCTGTCCAGTGCTACCGCCTTCAAAGTAAACTTCCCCTCCAAGATACCCTTAGCCTGGCCGCTCATCCTGATACAGAAACCGCCCGCCTCCTTGACCGGCAACTCCGGCCACTTCGTCGACGTCAGCTTAAAGCTGCCCTTTTTCGTATAGAACTGCTCCATAAAGCGCGCATTTTCCAGCAGGGCGGCATGAGCCGCACGCAGGTTCGCCGAGCGGACCGATTCCCGATAGGCCGTAAATGCCGCCGTCGCCACTATCGAAACCAACAGCATCACCACCAGCAGCTGTATCAAAGAGTAGCCCCTCTGCACAGTTACCCCATTCCGTTTTCCGTCAAATGCCTTTGAGTACATATCTTTATTCCCTTTATCTTTTTATCCCCATCCGACAGGATGGCTATCCGTTTGTCCCTTTTCACCCAATGGAAAGCCCCATTGGTCCAAGCTCTCATTCCGCCCCCATACAAAGCCGCCCGTCAGCCCGAACCGGC
>NZ_KV799986.1:0-284 GCF_001810105.1 Neisseria sp. HMSC068C04 | reverse complement strand
TCAGGTTTTGAGGGCTTTTACCGCCCATTGTAAGGACTTTACCAGTTTCAGGCGTGTAGGCTGTCTGAGGTGCTGTTTGTGGCTGTTGCACAGTTTGCTGTTCCTCTTTATATGGATTGAAAGGAAGGCCGTTTTTCACGTAATCCTTACACATGGCTTTAGTAACTTCTTTCAGCGGCGTGCCTTGGGCACTGTAACAAGTACAGCCAGTATTACCGCCTTCAACGCAACCGGCGATGTATTCAAAGGTTGAGACCTTTGCAAAATTCCCCAAAATCCCCTAA
>NZ_KV799985.1:0-423 GCF_001810105.1 Neisseria sp. HMSC068C04 | reverse complement strand
AGGCCGGCGGATTCGCATTTGAAGTGCAACTTTCCCTAACAGAAAAAGGCCAGTATGCGGTAGCATACGGCCTTTCCTGCAAGAAAGATTGCCATGAGCTACACACAACTGACCCAAGACGAACGATACCACATCCAATACCTGTCCCGCCACTGCACCATCGCCGAAATCGCCAAACAGCTTAACCGCCACAAAAGCACCATCAGCCGCGAAATCAGACGGCACCGTACCCAAGGGCAGCAATACAGCGCCGAAAAAGCTCAGCGGCAAAGCCGGCTTACCAAACAGCGTAAGCGAAAGCCCTATAAGCTCGATTCGCAGCTGATTCAACACATCGACCCCCTTATCCGCCGCAAACTCAGTCCCGAACAAGTATGCGCCTACTTGCGCAAACACCACCAAATCACGCTCCACCATAGCACC
>NZ_KV799984.1:0-280 GCF_001810105.1 Neisseria sp. HMSC068C04 | reverse complement strand
TCAGGTTTTGAGGGCTTTTACCGCCCATTGTAAGCACTTGTCCATTTTCAGGCGAGTAGGCTGTCTGCGGTGTTGTTTGTGGCTGTTGTACGGTTTGCTGTTCATCCTTATAAGGATTGAAAGGCAGGCCGTTTTTCACGTAGTCCTTACACATGGCTTTAGTAACTTCTTTTAGCGGCGTGCCTTGGGCGCTATAACAAGTACAGCCACTATTACCACCTTCAACACACCCGGCGATGTATTCAAAGGTTTTAACTTGTCTTACATTGTCATAAATGGG
>NZ_KV799983.1:0-1307 GCF_001810105.1 Neisseria sp. HMSC068C04 | reverse complement strand
TTGGGGGATTTTGGGGGATTTTGCAAAGGTCTCAGCCTTTAATCCAAGTTTTGCACCTGCTTTTACCAGGCCAAATGCGCCTGATAGGACGGCTTTTCGGGCAACTGTTGCTTCAACCGTTGCATTTACAGTTTGTTTTGCCAAATACCCTTCATAACGAGCCTTCATAGCTTCCGTTTGAAATTTACGATATAAATTATCAGAAACAGACCTATTCCAAGGCTGCTTATCCCAGTGTGCTGTATGCTGACCGTTATAAGTAACAGATTTACCTTTAATATTAATATCACCGGCAAATAAATAAGAACTTCCCAAAAAAAAGAAGAAAAACAAAATTAATTTATTCATTTCGTACTTTTTCTATTTCCTTCTTCTCTTCTATAGATCTATTTAAATCAGCCATGAACTTAACCATATCAGGATCTGATGGACTCGGTTTTTTTGGATTTGTATTCATTAAATAAAAATCATCATTATCAGATAATTTATTATTAGATTTAAATTTATTTTGAATGAAACCTAATAAATTTATAACTAGATAAGATGCCATCATGAAATATCTAATTTCATTAGGAATAAAAATAATATTTAAAAAATGCAATAAATAGAGAAGAACAAAAACAAGATTAAAAATTCTAATAAACATAATACTAACTTTCGTAATGGTTGCTGAAAGTTAGATTATATAGCCACGTCATTTAAAAATCATCCAGCCCACCACGACCGGAACGAACACACCAAGATAAAAATAAAAGTCCATCATGGTTTTACCTTAATTTCTGCCATATTAACCTAATACCCCAAACCGCTACCATGATGGCAACTACTGACCAGCCTATATAGGATCCGTCCTTCATGCTGTCTATCGGGTTACACTCAGGCAATTCAGCTTTTAAAATCTGTTCCCCATATTTCCAGCCAAACTTTGTAAAATTAAGCTGATAAAGCTTTCCGTCATCGCCAATTTTTGGAGGCACTAAACTGAAATAGACGTTTTCGGCATCCTGACGGGTTGCGTAACAATTATTTCCGACTTGGTAGCCCATTATTTAGATTCTCATATCAATTAATATTCAGACGACCTTTAAGGGGTCGTCTGAAATATGCTTCAAATTAACGCAATACGCGGCGGATCAGCTGAATAGCGAAGATTGAAGCGATAATACCCAGTACGATAGCCGCAACGGACAATGCATCAGTTTTTGCAGTAGCCAGGTCAGTTTTCACGCTTTCAGGTACTTCGGCCAATGCTTGAGTAGCAAAAGCCAGAGGGGCAGCGGCAACAACGGCCAGTTTTGCGCCGTATT
>NZ_KV799982.1:0-362 GCF_001810105.1 Neisseria sp. HMSC068C04 | reverse complement strand
AATACGGCGCAAAACTGGCCGTTGTTGCCGCTGCACCTCTGGCTTTCGCTACTCAAGCATGGGCCGAAGTACCTGAAAGCGTTAAAACCGACTTGGCTACTGCAAAGACTGACGCATTATCCGTTGCGGCCATCGTACTGGGTATTATCGCTTCAATCTTCGCTATCCAGCTGATCCGCCGCGTATTGCGCTAATTTGAAGCATATTTCAGACGACCCCTCAAAGGTCGTCTGAATACTAATTGACATGAGAATCTAAATAATGGGCTACCAAGTCGGAAATAATTGTTACGCAACCCGTCAGGATGCCGAAAACGTCTATTTCAGTTTAGTGCCTCCAAAAATTGGCGATGACGGAAAGCT
>NZ_KV799981.1:0-858 GCF_001810105.1 Neisseria sp. HMSC068C04 | reverse complement strand
TCTTCACGTTTGGTACCACGCAGCAATACGCCTACGTTGTCACCAGCTTGACCTTCGTCCAGCAGTTTGCGGAACATTTCAACGCCGGTACAAGTGGTTTTTTGGGTTTCTTTCAGACCTACGATTTCGATCTCGTCACCAACGTGGATGATACCGCGCTCTACACGACCGGTTACTACTGTACCACGGCCAGAGATAGAGAATACGTCTTCGATAGGCAACAAGAAGGGTTTGTCCACAGCACGCTCAGGTGTTGGGATGTAGCTGTCCAGAGCAGCAGCCAATTCGAAGATTTTTTCTTCGTAACCAGCGTCACCTTCCAAAGCTTTCAGTGCGGAACCTTGTACGATTGGGCAGTCGTCGCCTGGGAAGTCGTAGCTTGACAACAGGTCACGGATTTCCATTTCAACCAGTTCCAACAGCTCGGCATCGTCAACCATGTCGCATTTGTTCATGAATACGATGATGTAAGGTACACCTACTTGGCGAGCCAACAGGATGTGTTCGCGAGTTTGAGGCATAGGACCGTCAGCTGCGGAACATACCAAGATCGCGCCGTCCATTTGGGCAGCACCGGTAATCATGTTTTTAACGTAGTCGGCGTGGCCCGGGCAGTCTACGTGCGCGTAGTGACGGGTTTCAGTTTCGTATTCTACGTGTGAGGTATTAATGGTAATACCACGAGCTTTTTCTTCAGGAGCGTTGTCGATTTGGTCGTAAGCTTTTGCAGCGCCACCGAATTTTTTAGCCAAAATAGTAGTCAAAGCAGCAGTCAGAGTGGTTTTACCATGGTCAACGTGACCGATGGTGCCAACGTTTACGTGCGGTTTGCTACGTTCAAATTTTTCCTTAGCCATG
>NZ_KV799980.1:157097-186163 GCF_001810105.1 Neisseria sp. HMSC068C04 | reverse complement strand
AACTCAGAACCGACGGTTGGGGCGCCGTACGGGCGGGTAAAGGTATCTTTATTAGCACCGATAGTAAAAGTCCTGACGATAAAGTATTGGATATGGACGAAGCATTGGAGAAGTTGCGTCGAGCTGTTGAAGAGGTTGAAAACCTTAATAATGCAATACAGGCTGCTAGAGCGGAGTTAGCTGATATAGAGGATCAGAAAAACCAGTTAACAAATGTCTATCAACAATTGCAACAACAAGCTATCGTGTTGAGTGCGCCTGATGGAATTGCTGCAGTTAGTTCGGGTAGTATACAGCTAACAACAGAAAATAATCTTTTACAAGTTAGTCAGAATAATACCGATTTGCAGTCCATGAATAATCTAACTGCTTCTGCAAAAGAAAAAATCAGTTTATATAGTTATAACGGTGGAATGCAAATTTACTCGTCGAGACAAAATATTGATATTCAGGCTCAAGGTGGAGAATTAAAGCAAACTTCTAAAGGGCAGATGACGTTGATGAGTACCGATAATAAAATTGTTTTGGCAGGGAAGGAAGAGATTTTATTGACTAGTGGTACAGCTTATATCCGTATTAAGGATGGGACAATTGAAATGGGATCTCCAAATCAGATTTGGCATAGAAGTGGAGGTCTCATAGAAACGGGTGTAAATACGTTGGATTATAGTTATCCTCAATTTTCTGAAGCAGTTTGTAAAGAATGTTTGAAGAAAGCCTTGGAAAACGGAAGTCCACTGGCAGGGAGGGAATAATGCATTATTTACATTCAGCTCCTGATATTGAGGTAATTGAGGAGGTAATTAGTTGGGTTGGGCAGAAAGTTCATGAGACTATTGTCTTGGTTGATGGCTCTATGTTAAATGATGATGAGCGGGCAATTTTTGAATTGGCCGGGTTTTCTCGATTGTGGCAGCGAGGGCATATATTTTCAGATATAGAAGAATTGGGACCGCTTTTTATTCGTGCAGAACACCTATCTTTGGATGATTTTGAATGGTTGAGGGATATTTTGAAGAATTATGCGGCAGAATTACCCTTTATTAGTTTTATACGGATAAATAACAACACTCCCAATAAGTGGCCGGATATTTTAACTTGGATAGCAAATGTACATACAGAAGAAGGATTAGCATTGTTATTAAGGTGTTTTGATACCCGGGTACTTTCCATCATATTTAATCCACAGAATAAATTTTTTACTGCTTCACAAGAAGCTGCTATTGCTGGTGCAATCGAGAAATTTGCATGGATAAACCGCTTCGGGAAGTTTTGCAGTTATGCCCCTGCTGATAGTAATCAGGCGGCAACCACGTTAATTTTAAATGATCATCAATTGGAAATGCTGTACAGTCAAAGTCTGCCCGATCAGATTTGGGCAGAAATACAGAAAAATAATCCAGGCAACAGTACGGTCTCTGCAGCAATATATAGCAGGATTTTTGAATTGTTGGAGAACAAGGATGTGATACAGGGTAGCTTTACTGCTCTAGTTCAGTTTATCCAAGAAAATATCAAAAATGTTTGAATACACCATTTTGAAAAATTTAACTGTAAGAAATTAAGGAGTAAATAATGAATATGAAAAAGCTGATCACTTTACTATTTACAGGATTGACAGCACTGCTTACTGCATGTAGTAGCCATTCCAATACTATTGGCCTGTCCGTCAAAGTATATAACCATACGTCTAAAGCTATTAATTTCAATATGACTGATGCCACTAAAAAAGACTGGAAAGGGGGGGAATTAGGCTATGAATGGGGAGCAAATGGTGGAGGAGTCTCCGCATACCATTCAACTTCAGGGAGTGGATGGAGGGTGCCTGATAAATGGGATCCCAATTACACTATTTTTTTCCAATGGGCTGGTAATAACGAGATCTATACCAACCCGAAGCGGGCATTTGTCAAACTTCCAAAATATGAGGATAAGGATTTATTTTATTTGGCGATACACTTTTTTCCTAATGACACCATTAAAGCTTTTGTAACTGCCAAGACACCTGATTACCCTGATTATCCTTACGGCTGGGCAGAAAATGATGATCCTAAACGGAAAAGAAAATAGGTAAATGTCATTGAGTTTAGTAATAGGTAAGAAAGGAACAGAAAAATGCCGACAGGAGTAGTACAAAAATTTTCCTGCCAGAAAGAAATCCGATTTGGGTTATTTTTTGACGGTACAGGAAATAATAGATTTACTGATGAGAAGAAAACCAAAGTATATCTTAAAAGACTTAATGTTGATAATTATGACTCGCAGCAGTTACAAAAAATTACTAGTTATTTAAGCAATGTAGCGAAACTATTTTTGTTGTTTGATGAGAATAATGAAAACTCTCTATATAAAGAATATATTCCTGGCGTAGGCACTCCCTTTTCTGAAAATGATGAAGGTAATCCTAATGAGGGGGCAGGTAGTATTTTGGGCTCCGCACTTGGCTACGGAGGAAATGCACGGCTTTGTTATGCTTTTTGGAGACTTTATTCAATAATACTAAATAAAGAAGGGCTTGGGAATGGGATTAATTGGGAACAAAGCAAGCGCCCAGAAAAAATTGAAAATGATGTTGATACTTTTCCTGAATATCTGAATAAGCACTTAAGGGAAACTATTGAAAAGTCAGGAAAAGAAAGGAAGAAAACCAGCAAGGTCAGTAAAATTATCTTATATGTGTTCGGTTTTTCACGCGGTGCAGCAGAGGCTCGCAGTTTTGTCAACCGCCTTTCCCGATTGAGCGGAAGCTCGCCGGAGCAGTTGAAATTTGGCGGC
This sequence comes from Neisseria sp. HMSC068C04, assembly GCF_001810105.1. NCBI lineage: Bacteria > Pseudomonadati > Pseudomonadota > Betaproteobacteria > Neisseriales > Neisseriaceae > Neisseria > Neisseria sp. HMSC068C04. Next base: position 183,388 of record NZ_KV799980.1, on the reverse strand, counting down.
ATCGATGTTGAAGTAAAATTTATGGGTATTTTCGACACTGTGGCTTCGGTAGGCATGGTCGATATCAAGTCATTCCGTGGCAACGGTATTCTACCTCGTTGGTTTGGTAATTTAGTGGATGGTCATTGGTCTTGGGCTTCTCCTGAAAATCTAGTCGTACCAGATAATATTCGCTGTGTACACTATATTGCCGGTAACGAGGCTCGAGCCTGTTTTCCATTGACTATGACGGAGCATCAAGGTAATCATACTCTCAAACTTTACCCTGGAGCCCATTCGGATGTAGGTGGTGGTTATGGGTTTATGGAGCAGGGTAAATACGATATGTCGGTTATACCTGGTAGAGAAATGTATGATGAAGCTATTAGTGGAGGTACTCCATTTAAAGATCTAATGCCTTATAATATCAACCAGATGAAATTAGATGATGTACATACTTATTATGGTGAGATATTAGCACATCATGATTTTTTTACAGCGTTTAATGCAATAAAAGATGATATGAGCAAGATGCTTAAAGGGGTTGGTATTGCTCAGGAAGGAGGAGATGTTTGTACTCATGCTAATAATATTGCTCAGTATAACCAAAGTTATTTAGTATACCGAGGCATTATGTTACGTAAGATTTCCCTTTCAAATAAGACTCCATCTAAATATCAAACTCAAACTAAAACTTGGTATGGTAGTTCACAGGATGTTCCCCGTTTTGAGTGGCAGGATTTTTATCTTCGCGCAAAGGGTGATGCAGAGAGGACGCGGGCTCAAGAGTCGACTAAGAAACCAACTTCCGAAGTGCCTGCGATGTCACTCAGTAAAGCAGAGAAAAAACTTGAGAATAAATTTGATCCAAATAAATTGGAGCAGCATTTGGAGAGGCAACCGCCAAATTCTAATTCTGTGATTGGGCTTAAGATGGTTAATGATTTGTTGGAAGAAGGTTTGAGTGTTTTTAATCGTCGGTGGCTATCTACCTTTGGAGTTAAACATAGCTATCATCCAACTGTAAAAGGTATTTTGGAAAAATATCGGGAGAGGCCTCGTATATATCTTGATGAAAAAAATGATGAATACGAAAAAGATTTATATGGGGAGAAAGCTATAAAGCTGTTTTATAATGACTATGTTCATGACTCTCAAGCTAGTTTTTATATTGGCATGGGGTTGTTGGAATATAGTGGTAGGGTTAGGATAGGCAGTAGTTATTGGCCGACCTTTGTTTTTGGTAATGGTCAAGGGCTCGCACGCTATCGGGGAATTTACCGTATTGAGGGCAATACAGCTACTTGGATGAAATACGAACCCGAAGGAGATATTTCTCAACATATTGGACTGAATGGTAAAGCGAATTAACCCATATCTGAAAGAGTTGCCGGAAATGGAGATATCCGTTTTCGGCATCTTTGTTATTTAATTTTTTAAAATTTTTTAAAATATGAAACAAACCCGTTGGGCAATCCCTGAAATTCCAGAATTCAAAGCACCAAAACCAATGAATTGGCAGAAATGGTTACTTATTCTTATAGTCATTTCTATTGTTGGTGTATTGGTTGCTATAAGTATGACCTACTCTGGTACCCCATTGATTACTGGATTAGGTATTGCTGCACTTCCTCCTTTGCTCGTGTGCTTAATATTTTTCTATTTGCAGTTCAGTTATAAATATAATAAACAGCAACAACATGAAGCATGGGAAGTGGAAAAAGAAAATATCCACCGGAAATGGCAGCAGTGGGCGCAGATGTATTGGCATGTTAATGATTACACTCTTCTTTTGCCAGATAATATAGATATTACTAAAATTCCTTTAATAGATGCTGTTAGTAGTGGAAAAATCCGTCATAATTTTCAGCAAGTAATTACTCCTTTTTCATTTTTTGATACGGGAAAGGATTTATTTGCCAAACGTTATGATAAGAAAGAAATTATTTTGGAAAAAATTCTTTTCCATCATTTGCCTGATTTAGAAAAAATACAGGATTTAGAGGGGGAAAATTTAAAAATTATTATTGTGGAGGACAAATTTCATAGTGAGAAAGATCTGATAAATCGTCGTTTAGGGGAAAATAGCGTTGATTTAGTAATCCGTTTATTAAAGGAACAAAATTGTCAAAAAATACCTGATATCCTACTAAAAAATGCTGCAGATTTTCAACCTGACGAAATTCAGGATTGGTTGGAAAAAGAAAAAATTAAACATGCTTTGATCATTGCTTTATCTGTAAACAGTACTAATGCTAATGAAGCAGCATGTTCCTTGTTACTTGGAAAAACATTAATTCGAGAAGAATTAATTAAAATTCGTATGCTTCGGTTTAATAGTACGATTAAGGGAAACTTAAATGAAATGCTTGAACAAATAATCCAATATCAATTGGATAAACAGTCACCTTTGGGATTGTGGTTAAGTAATATGGATTCGAATAGTCAGGCTGAGTTGATACAGGTATTATATAAACATAATATTGATTTGATTTCGTTAGATTCTGCGCATTCAATAAATAATTTAGATATGTTGTGTGGTAACTTGATACCAATTCAAGGGTGGATTAATTTAGTTAGTGCGGCAAAATTTGTTGGAGCAGGAAAAGGTAACCAATTAGCGATTACACAGATAGATGGACGATACGGGACACATTTTTTTCATTCTGTTTTAGATATATGATTCTTTGTTTTGGGAAGTAGATCCCCATCAAGTTTAATTAATGAGGAAGTCTTTATTACTTTGTTTTATTGATTTTATTCTTAAAAAAGTTATTCTAAGATATTAAATTTGAAATATATTTTTAAATTTTAGGCTTTTGTTTATGAGTTAGTATTGATAATAAAGGGTTAATTTAAAATTTTTGAGTAGATATTATATTGAATATACATCTATAGTATAGACAGTATGATAAATTTAGAAATTTAATAATAAAGGTCGTCTGAAATATTCAGACGGCCTTTTTCCAATTAAAACAGGATACCAAATTTCATCTCAATCTATGTTGCGAACGCTTATTTTGCAGAGCTGCTGACTTGCTTCATCCAGGCAAACAGTTTGTCTAAGTCATAATCGCCGCCGTGGCCGACATCCCAAGGCAGGGCGTAGTCGACGGTTTGGCCGTTGTTTTGCAGTTTGGCGGCTAAGACGGCGGAGACTGCCAGTGAGGTGTCGCGGTCGTTGGTGCCGACGCGGATACGCCAGTTTTGCGGCAGGCTTACGCCCGGTTTGCCGATGTAGTTGAGCGGGTTCATGATTTTGATGGTTTCTTCGTCCGCGATTTCGGCGTTGGCGGCGGTGTTGTGTTGCATGGAGAACGCGGTGAAGTGGCGTTTATCGACTTTCTCTGTGCCGAAGAGTTGGTTTTCGCCTGCGCTTAAATCTACGCCGTCAAAGGCGGGCGGTGTTTTTTGGCGGCCGGCGGCTTTGGCGTAGGCATCAAAATCGACGGAGACGACTTTGCCTTTGCGGACGGTCAGCCAAGTGCGGTCGCTCAGGTCTTTGCCTGCATCAAGCTGGGTTTGTGCGGATTGGGCGAGCAGGCCGGCAATATGGTTTTTAAAGCTGCCGTTGCCTTGGGCATCCAGCGTCAGGGGTTTGCCTTCGGGGGATTTCAGGTTCAGGCTGTTGAGATAGGCGGGGTATAAGGGTTTGAGGAGGTTGGACAGTTTTTTCTCGTCATCGGTCAGCGTGCCGGCGACCAGCTCGCGTTTGACGCGGTAGTCGAGCATGGAAATGTTCATTTTTTTGTAGTCGTTAACGCCGTTGAACTGCCATTCGTAAGCCATGTCGGCATGGTCCAAGTCGGTAATCGGGCAGTAGGCGGATACGGCGAAAACTTTGTCGCTGCCGTCTGCCGCACCTAAGGCTTTGAGGTGGTTTTCGTAATCTTTTTGGTCGGCTGTTGCGCCTAAGAGGGCAGACATCGCTCCGCCTGCGCTTGTGCCGTTGGAAATGATTTTTTCGGCATCGCCGGGCATAACTTTGTCGTTGGCTTTCAGGTAACGGACGGCGGCTTTCAAATCGACAATGGCGGCGGGTGCTTTGCCGGTGGGTTCTGTCCGGCCGCGTGCGCCAGGGGATGCGACGACGTAGCCTTTGGAGAGGGCAACCAGGGCGGCGTTAGGAGATTTTTGGCCGTCTTCAGGCTCGCCGCGTTTGCCTTCTAAAGCGGGTTTGCCCGGTTCGGCCGGCATATAGCCGCCGATTTGGTTGGGCAGGAAAATCGGTGCGGTTTCGGCGTTGAAACCGTCTATCTCGCCGCCGTTGTAATAGGCTTCGGGTACATAAATATTGATGATTTCGTAACGGGTATCGACAGGATTGCGGACGTACACCACGCCTTCGTAAGCGCGGAATTTGACGGCTTGACCGTTCACTTCGATGCTTTGTTCGGTGTATTTTTGTTTGGAAAAGTCTAGGTCGTAGGTGTCTACGGTTTTGACGGAAGCGCAGGCGCTCAATCCCAGTGCGACAGAAACGGATAAGAGGGTTTTGTTTAGGGCATTCATCATCATACTTTCTGAAGAGGTGTGAATGGATATGATAACAAATACCAAGGCCGTCTGAAACGCCAAGTCGGGTTTCAGACGGCCTGATTTTTTTGTAACGTTATGTAGTGTTGTACGTTACGTTGTAAAGTAATATTGGCTTAAATTTCATCTATTTGATAAATATGAATTTAATAAGGCGTCATACCTTAAAAAATCTATTGATTCGGTATCTGTAAAAGTTTGAATTTGTCTTGTAAATCAGTATGCAGGACAGACATTTTTGCTTTATTCACAGATTGGTTCTACTTGTCAGAACGTTTTGCTCAATTCGACAAACATTTTGGTTTTGCCGTATTCGTAGAACTTGTCGTTGCTCCATGTTTTGTTGTGGGCAATGGTCAGGCGCGGGGTGATGCCTTTGAAATGGAGGGCGCGATGCCATACGCTCAGGGAGGCGGAAGCTTCTTTGTCGCGGCGGTTTTGTTCGTTGCTGAAGAAGCCGGGGGCTTGGTAACGGCGTTGGGCGGCGCTGAGGCGTAGGACGGTGGAGAGGCCTTTGGGCCATTCTTGTCCCCATGTGGTGCGCAGGGCGTAGCGGTTGAAGCTGTCGCTTTTGTCGTCGCGGTTGCGTTCGCGGTAGAGGTCGATACCGGCTACCCAGTATTGGCGCGCGTTGCGGTAGTACACGATGGAGTTGCTGAGCAGTTGGCTGGTGTTGTTGGAATGCTCGCGGCGGCCGTTTTTCAGACGGCCTGCTTCAAATGCGCTGAGGGTTTGCAGCTTGGGTTGCCACCAATGGTTGTAGTGGAGGCGTGCGCCGTTGGTGTAGGTGTAGGGGTCGTTGCCGTAGAAGCGGCGTTCGTGGAACGGGGTAATGCCGATATCGTTGCGCTGGTCGGCATAGCCGATACCTGCTGAGAAGCGTGTGGTGAGGTCGTTGTAGTTGGTGTGTTTGGGATAGATTTTGCCGTAATGGTCTGCGCCTGCCGTGGCATAGAAGCCGCGGGGCAGCGACCATTTTTTTTCTGCGCCGATTTGGTAATGGACGGCGGTGGCATCGATGGGTTCGGGGAATGTCCAGCCTCGGAAGCAGTCGTCGTCGGGATAGGCAAGGCGCACGGCGCGGCATTGTTCATCGCTCAGGTAGTTGCCCAGACGGCGTTGGCCGGGGGCTTGGTTGATGTTTTGTTCGCGCGTGATGTTCAAGCCGGCGTTGAATTGCCATGAGTCGCGTTCACGCAGGGCCTTGCGGTAGGTTTCGATGCGCTCTTGCAAGGCAGGCGGGAGGGGCTCGGTTTGCAGTTTGTCGAACTGGTCGGCCGCGGCTTCGTTTTGTTTGTCTTCAAACAAGGCGGTCGCAAGCTGCCAGCGGACGGCGGAGGCATCGGGCTGCTCGGCGATAAAGCGGCGGTAATGGCCGACGGCTTCGGCGGCGCGTCCTTCGGATTGGGCAAGCAAACCTTTGGCATAGCGCGCCATGGCGCGGTCGTGTTCGGGCCATTGTTCGTAAATGGGCAAAACGGCTTTGATGCCGGGGATATTGTGGGCGACGACGGCGGAATACATGGCGCGTGCCAGTAATTCGGTGTTGGCAAGCAGGGTGTCGGCATCGACGTTGATGATTTTTTCAGACGGCCCGTTTGTCTGCTCGACAGGGGTGTTGTGCGTTTCAGGTTGTTGGGGTTCGGCAGTGTTGACTTGAAGCTCGGGTTTCACATCAGGCGGTACATCGGTGGCGTGAAGGGAGAGGGGAAGGATGGCAAGGAGGAGCAGACGTTTTTTCATGGCAATGTTTGGGATGTTATCGGTATAAGTGGGCAGATTGTACAATGTTCTGAGTCGGAAATTTTGCAAACCGATTGCCATTTTATCTGATAAAGACGACAAAAGGCCGTCTGAAACCCGATGGGATTTCAGACGGCCTTTATTTGTGAGTCGGATTTAGTTTTGGTCCAAGTCCAAATCGGCTTTGTATTCGATACGGCCTTGGCCTTTGTCTTCGATGGAAACGTCCAGCTCTTGTTTGCCGCGTTTGAATTTCAGATCGGCATCGTCGTGTTTGATTTCAGACTCAACCACATGGAAACCTTTGCTGCGCGCGTGGGCGATCACTTTTTTGGCCAAGGAAGGAATGGAATTGCGTTGGCCGGAAAGTTCGGCTTCGTATTCAAATTCGCCGTTGCCTTGATGATCGGCTTTGATGGTGTGCGCGCCATCCGGACGGTAGATTTCGGAAGGCAACGGGGAGGCGAATGCCGTGGCGGAGAAAAGAGCCAAAATGCCGGTGGCCAGTAACGATTTTGCTTTGGTCATCGGTTTTCCTTTCTGAAAAGGGTTTTGAGAACGACATCATCTTATCGGCAGGTATGAGGGGCGGCAAGCGGATAAACTTGATTTTACGTGCGGCTACATGATTTGTTTTGAGGGCGTTGATTTTTTGCTTTGGGCTGGTGTTTGCTTGCAGAAGAATGCTGCCGGATAAGACTTAGCCGAGGCGGAACAATTCGCTGCCGTGCGCCTTCAGCCATTGTTCAGCTTGGTCAACATGCGGCGTGAGCGAGTGGGTCAGAGCCCAAAATGCAGGGCTGTGATTGGGATGGCGCAGGTGGGCGAGTTCATGCAGGCAGACGTAGTCGGCGACATATTCGGGTGCGCCGATGAGCCGCCAGTTGAGGCGGATGCCGGTGGTGTGGCGGCAAACACCCCAGAAGGTTTTGGCGTTAGAAAGGGAAATGGCACTCGGAGTCAGGCGGATGGTTCGGATATGGCCTTCGAGGCGCGGCAGCAGATATTCGTGCGCACGCTCGTGTAGGAAACGGCGCAAATGGGTGAGTTGGGCGGCGTTTTCTTTTTCGGGCAACAGGATTTCAGACGGCCTGATTTGGATGTGGTTTGCTGCATGGACGGACAAGGCCGTCTGAACGCCTTGATACCAAATCCATTCGGGAAGCGTGTCGGTGGGTGTTTGTCGGGGCGGTGTTTTGTTTAAGGTACGGCGCAGGATGGCTTCGTTGTCGTTCAGCCATTGGGTAAAGGTGTGCTGGGTAACAAACGGAGGGATATTGATGCTGACGGTATCGGCGGAAACGGGGCGCAAGATGAGGTTTTTCTTGGCGCTGCGTTTGAGCTGGATATGAATAGTGAGGCCGTCTGAAAGGGTGTGGGTATGGAGGCGGGGCATGGTGTTTGAGTGAAAAGGGCGGGTATAGCGGCCCACCCGATGGAATGATTTATTTGGTTTGGGGCGCGAACGGGCCTTGTCCGGTAATCAGGGGCTGCTGGCTTTCGATCCATTGCTCGCATTGGGCCATGAGTTCGGCTTCATTGCCGTTGTTGTGGGCAATGGGTTTGCCGATGATGACGCTGACCGTGCCGGGGTATTTGAGGAAGGAGTTGCGCGGCCAAAATTCGCCGCTGTTGAGCGAGACGGGGACGATGTCCATCTCGAACATTTTTGCCATGCGCGCGCCGCCGAGCTTGTAGCGGCCTTTTTCACCGGGCGGCAGGCGTGTGCCTTCGGGGAAAATGGTAATCCAATAGCCTTCGTTTTTACGCGCAAGACCTTGTTCTAAAAGTTGTTTGTTGGCTTCGCGGCTGTTGCTGCGGTCGATGCCGATGGTTTTGACCAGCTTCAAGCCCCAGCCGAAGAAAGGGATTTTGAACAGTTCGCGTTTGGCAACATACACTTGCGGCGGAAAAATCTCTTGCAGGGCGAGGGTTTCCCAGCCGCTTTGGTGTTTGGCGCAAATGATGGCGGGGTGGTCGGGAATATTTTCTGCGCCGCTTAAGGTGTAGTTCAAACCGATAACGTGCTTGAGCGACCAGTTGAGAATGCGTACCCAAATTTGCGCCATTTTGTGCGCACCGCCTTGGAAGGGCAGGGCAAGCAGCATAAAGGGGAACAGCAAAATAATGCTGGAGGAAAGGATGAACCAGTAAATCAGGTTACGGATAATCAGCATATCGGGGAAAAGTCTGTCGTTTGAAGGCCGTCTGAACACCGTTGTCGGCAGTTTTCAGACGGCCTTGTCGTTTATAGGATGGCTTGCGCGGCTTCTTCGATTTTTGTATTTTCACGCATGATGTATTGCGAGAAAGCGAGTAGGTTGTCGAATACTTGGGTGTGTTCGGGCAGTTCTTGCTCGTGTTTGGCCAGCGTTTTTTTGCCTTTGCCGGTCAGGACGAGCGCGGATTTACCGCCTGCAGCATCAATGGTTTGCAGGTCGCGCAGGCTGTCGCCGACCAACCAGGTTTCGGCGGCATTGGCCTTGAAGCGTTCGATGATGTCGATAATCATGCCGGGCTTGGGTTTGCGGCATTCGCAGTTGTCGGCGGCGGTGTGCGGGCAAAACCAAATGCCGTCGATGGTACCGCCTGCTTGAACGGCAAGGCGGTGCATTTTCGCGTGCATTTCGGTCAGGTCTTGCACGGTAAAGTATTTGCGGCCGATACCGGATTGGTTGGTGGCCACGGCGATGGTGTAGCCTGCCTGCGTTAAAAAGGCGATGGCATCCATACTGCCTTCGATGGGAATCCATTCGTCAACGGATTTGACGAAATCGTCGCGGTCTTGATTGATAACGCCGTCGCGGTCGAGGATGATGAGTTTCATGGTGTGGGCTCTTATTTTTCTGCTTTCAAACTGCTTTTCCATTTTTCAAAGGCCGTCTGAAAAACGGGTGTCAGTTTGGCGAAGGTTTCCGGGGTGTTTTTGACGTGGTAGAAGCCGCCAAGCGAGGGCGTGTCGAGGGCGAGGACGTAGTCTTCCATAAATGCGCCGTAGCCGTCTTCTTCGTCGGTGTAGTAGAACTCGGTAAACCGTTGGCCGAGTTCGGTAAAGTCGTCCGCCGTCAATGCGCCGTCCATGTGTTTGAGCAGGAAGTGTCGTCCGCTGATTTTGCCCGAGGTCATGGCGGCGAAGTCGGCTGCGGTTTCGGGTGCGGTTTGCCAGACGGGGTTGACGAGGCCTGCCTGCGCGGCCCACTGCCAGTACATGCCGATATGGGTGGCGGCGTTTTCGGGCGGGAGCTGGTCGGGATAGTCTTCGTCGAGATGGAAACGGATATTGTCGTACATGGACGGTGTTCGTTGGGGGAAAGGGGGTATTGTAGCGGAAAATAATGAATTGGGCCGTCTGAAAGAGGGTGTTTCAGACGGCCTTAAGGGAATTTAACCTTTAAATACGGGGACAAGTTCCATTTGGCTCAGTATTTGGGCGGCAATGTTGATGATGCCGAAGAGGAAGACCCAAACCATCAGCCAGAATCCGCCGTAAACTTTGTAGTTTTTGCCGACACCGAATTTATGGCGCGAGCGGTAGAGCAGCATGGCAGGGATAATGCCTGTCCAGATGGTGGCGGCCAAGCCGACGTAGCCGATGGCGGTAACGAAGCCGGTAGGGAAAAGCAGGCAGGAGATCAAAGGCGGCAGGAAGGTCAGCGCGGCGGTTTTGGTACGGCCGGAGATGCTGTCGTTCCATTTGAAGATGTCGGCGATGTAGTCGAACAGGCCGAGCGTTACGCCGAGGAAGGACGTTGCGATCGCCATGTAGGAGAACAGGGTCAACACTTTGTCCATATTGCCGGTTTGGGCGAACTTGGACAGCGTTTCGATTAGGACGGAAACTTGGCCCTCTGCGGCGATAACCGGTGCAAACTCGCTGCGCGGCAGGTTGCCTTGGATGGCGATTTGCCAGAGGACGTAAATCACTAAGGCAATCAGCGTACCTGACCATAGGGATTTGGCTACTTTGGGCGCGTCGCCTTTAAAGTATTTGAGCAGGCTGGAAACGTTGCCGTGGAAGCCGAATGAGGCAAGGCAGACGGGCAGGGCGGTGGCGACATAAATCCAGTAGCTGGTGCCGGCAGGGGCTTGGGTGTCGAACAGGACAGGCATTTTGGCATTGGCAATCAGGCCGCCGGTTGCCCAAATAAAGGTCAATACCATGCCGCCGATGAGGATGCTGGTAAAGCGGTCAACCAAGCGTGCGGATGCCCAAACGCAAAAGGCGAGAATGCCGAAGAAGACGAGTTGGCCGACGGTGAGCGAGATTTCGCCGCCTACCGCGCTGCCGATGCCTTTGGCGGTCAGATCGCCGCCGACGAAGATGTAGGCGTAAGTGAGCAGGTATAAAACGAAAGCGACGGCAACGCCGTTGATGACGTTCCAAACCGGGCCGAGCAGGTCTTTAACCATGGTGTCGAAGCTGGCGCCGTGTGGATAATGGGTGTTGACTTCCAAAATCATCAGGCCGCTGGATAGCATGGAAAACCAGGTGTACAGCAACACAGCCAGCGAGCCGGTAAACCATACGCCGGAGGTGGCGGTCGGGTTGGCAAGCATGCCTGCGCCGATAACCGTACCGGCGATAATCATCGCGCCGCCGAATAGGGAAGGGGTTTTGGTTGACATTGTTTATCTTTCTTCTAGAAATGCGTGGCTGCCATTATGCCGTAAAGTGTAAGAAAAGGTAAAGCAAAGGCCGTCTGAAAACCCGATTGTCGTTTTCAGACGGCCTTTGATGTGTATAAACGCAACTGATTAAATCAATTTTCGCAGTTTCAATTCGTTTTTCAGGTAGGCGTAATAAACCGGCGCGACGATGATGCCGCCGATGCCGAAAATGCGTTCAAAGACGACCATTGCCACCAGCAATTCCCACGCGCTGGATTCGATTTCCGAGCCGATGATTTTGGCGTTGAGGAAATATTCGAGCTTATGGATGACAACAAGGAAAACCAACGAGGCGAGTGCGACGTACAGCGATGCGCCGAGGCTCAAAATAATGATGATGGTGTTGGAAATCAGGTTGCCCGCCACCGGAATTAAGCCGACGATAAAGGCAACGATCAGGACGGTCATTTTAAACGGCAGGTCAACGCCGAACAGCGGCAAAACCAGGTAGAGGTACAGGCCGGTCAGGAAGGTGTCGATCAGCGAGATTTTGACTTGGGCGAGGAACACGCGTTCAAAGCTGGTTTCAAAATTGACGATGCGCCGTATCAATTCGGCTTTAAACAGCGGCATTTTGTGGCGGTTTTTGCGCATTTTCAGGCGGTGGAAACTGAGCATAGCGCCGATGATGATGCCGATGAGGATGTACACGAAGGATGTGATGCTGTTTTTACTGATACGAGTCAGCGCAGCGCGGTATTCTTCAATCAGCTTGATCGCCGAGGCTTTGATTTCGGCCATATTGTTGGGCAGCATATTGAGAATGGCCGCTGGCAGGTCTTGGTTGTTTTTGGTGTCTTCCAAAATTTCCGCCAGCTTGGCCAGCATAAAACCGACATGGCCGCCGTGTATCAGGTGGTAAATGCCCAAAGACATCATCGTGATGATGCTGAACACGATGGTCAGCGTCAGCGTGGTGGAAATCAGGTTGATATTGTGCGCGTTAAGCGATTTATGCAGCCGCGTGTTGCGCGGCAAAACGCGGCGGCGGAGTTTGAGGATGACGCCGTTGGTGCGCGTAATAAAGATATAGGTCAGGATAACCGACAGCAGCAGCGGCAGAAAATGGTAGTGCAAGACAATCAGCAAGGCCAAGCCCATCAAGATATAGGAAGCGTTGCGGAAAGTCGGGTTGTCGGTGTGCGAAGAGAGTAAGGACAAGTGAAGCCAATAAGGTAAAAAGCAAAAAAAAACAGGTCAGGCCGTCTGAAAAACCATGTTCAGACGGCCTAACTTAAATGACAGCGATTAATCGTGCAATGAGGCCGCGTGTACCGTGTTTTCCAACAAAGTGGCAATCGTCATCGGGCCGACGCCGCCGGGAACAGGCGTAATCATGGATGCGCGTTCTTTGGCAACATCAAACTCTACGTCGCCGCACAGGCTGCCGTCGTCCAAGCGGTTGATGCCCACATCGATAACGACTGCGCCGGGTTTGACCCATTCGCCTTTAACGAAATTCGGAATGCCTACGCCGACCACCAAAATATCTGCGGCCGCAACTTCATCGGCAAGGTTTTGCGTGGCGCTGTGGCAAATGGTTACCGTCGCGCGGGACAGCAGCAATTCCAACGCCTGCGGGCGGCCGACAATATTGGACGCGCCGACGACGACTGCTTTTTTGCCTTTCGGGTCGATGCCGTAGGCTTCCAACAAAGTCATCACGCCTTTGGGTGTGCAAGGGCGCATCAGCGGCATTTTGACGACCAGGCGGCCGACGTTGTAAGGGTGGAAGCCGTCCACATCTTTATGCGGCTCGATACGCTCCAAAACCGCTTGGCTGTCGATGTGTGCCGGCAGCGGCAGTTGCACCAAAATACCGTCGACGGCAGGGTCGCTATTCAATTCGTCCACCAGTTTCAGCAAATCATCTTGCGTGGTTTCAGACGGCAGCTCATAAGAGCGCGATTCTATGCCGCTTTTTTGGCAGGTCAGTTTTTTATTGCGTACATAAACCGCACTGGCAGGGTCGTCGCCAACCAATACCACCGCCAAGCAAGGCGTGTGCAAACCTTTTTCCTGACGCGCTTTTACCGCCTGCGCGACCGCCTCGATGCGTTGCTGGGAGATTTTTTTTCCGTCTATAAGTTGTGCAGCCATGATTTTTCCTCCTAAATAGGGACAAATATTGCGTTTAAATTATCGCATTTTTCAGACGGCCTGACACAAAAGAGTGATCCTGATTACGAAACATAAAAATAAATAACGATTAAAAATAATAGGATAACCAAAAAATGAAAAAATAAAGCAAAGTAAGTGTTGACCGGGTTGAAAAGGGTCTGTATAGTTCAGGTCTTCAGTCGGGGCGTAGCGCAGCCCGGTTAGCGCATCTGCTTTGGGAGCAGAGGGTCGTGAGTTCGAATCCCACCGCCCCGACCACAAAATTCTTAGCACGAATCGGCATGAGCGCCCGTAGCTCAACCGGATAGAGCACCGACCTTCTAAGTCGGGGGTTACAGGTTCGATTCCTGTCGGGCGTGCCAATTTTTACGGTGGCTGTAGCTCAGTTGGTAGAGCCCTGGATTGTGATTCCAGTTGTCGTGGGTTCGAGCCCCATCAGCCACCCCAGATGAAAGCCTGCATATTGTATGCAGGCTTTTTTCCGTTTATACCCGAATTTTACTTCAGATTTAATTGGGTTTCAAAAAAGTATTTATCAAACCGTTTCATCATGGCATCGGCAAAAATGGCATTTGCTGTGTTATCAAATATCAATGAATACGCAGTCAAGCCCGAATATTGTACCGTTTGGTATCTTTTTATGGCGTTTCGCCGTTATCCTTTATAATACCCCGATTATTTTCTGTTTCATTCCCAAAGGAACCGCATCATGTCCGAATGGTCAGCTCCAGAATTTGAATCCAAAATCTGTCCGCCCGAAAAGCTGGCGGAGCGTTTGGCGGCATTACCCCGTCCGCTGGTGTTTACCAACGGCTGTTTCGATATTCTCCATAGGGGCCATGTAACGTATCTGGCGCAGGCGCGGTCGGCCGGTGCGGCTTTGGTATTGGCGTTGAATACCGATGCTTCGGTGCGCCGTCAGGGAAAAGGTGACGACCGCCCGATTAATCCTTTGGAAAACCGTGCGGCAGTGGCAGCGGCATTGGAGAGCGTGGATTTGGTCACATGGTTTGATGACGACACGCCGGCCGCGTTGATTGAAATGGTCAAACCCGATGTATTGATTAAAGGCGGCGACTGGCCTGTGGATAAGATTGTCGGTGCGGCCGAGACGTTTGCGCGTGGCGGCAAAGTATTTTCGATTCCGTTTTTACACCAGACTTCGACCACCAAAACGTTGGCGAAAATCCGCGAAGCCGGAGGAGGCGAATGACGGATTTGAACAGCCGCCATTGGGCCTTGCTCGCCGCGCTTTCAGACGGCCTGCCGCAACACGTTTCTCAGTTGGCGCGAGTGGTCGGGATGAAGCCGCAACAATTAAACGGATTCTGGCAGCAGATGCCGGGCCATATCCGCGGTTTGCTGCGCCAGCACGACGGGCAATGGCGTTTGGTTCGCCCTTTGGCTGTGTTTTCCGAAGAATCTCTGCAACAAATGGCCGGAAAACAGGGTTTTCGTGCGCAGTTGAAACACGAATGTTCGTCCAGCAACGATGAAATCATGGCATTGGCGCGCCAGTCGGCGGACTTGGCGCATAAGGCCTTGTGTGTGGCGCATTTCCAAACTAAAGGACGCGGACGGCAAGGGCGGAGTTGGGTCAACCGACAGGGCGAATGTCTGATGTTCAGCTTGGGCTGGACGTTTGATAAGCCGCAATATGAGCTGGGTTCGCTGGCGTTGGTGGTGGCATTGGCTTGCCGCCGTGCGCTTGCCGATATTGGTTTGGACGTGAAGATCAAGTGGCCGAACGATTTGGTCGTAGCCAACGATAAATTGGCCGGTATTTTGATTGAAACGGCGCGGGTAGAGAATAAAACCGTCGCCGTCATCGGCATCGGCATCAATTTTGTATTGCCGAAAGAAGTTGAAAACGCCACTTCCGTGCAGGCCTTGTTTCAGGCGGCCTCTAAGCAGGGCGTAAGCGTCAAAACCTTGTTGAATGCGGTATTGGCGCAACTTGATGCGCTGTTGAACGAATACGCACAAAATGGATTTGCGTCATGTGTCGGCGAATACAATGCCGCCAACCGCGACACGGACAGACCGGTGTTGTTGCTTCAGGAAGGACGCGTTGTACACGAAGGCGTGGTCAAAGGCGTGGATGCGCAAGGCGCGTTGCGTTTGCTGACGGACAAGGGCGAAAAAACCATTGTCAGCGGTGAGATCAGTTTGCGCCCAGATAACCGCCCGGCACAACCTGCCGCTGCGAAACCGGAACGCTTTTTGCTGCTGGACGGCGGCAACAGTCAGTTGAAATGGGCGTGGGTAGAGAACGGCACATTTTCCGAAGTCGGCCGCGCGCCGTATCGTGATTTGACCCAGCTGGGCGAAGAATGGCTGCAATTTGCCGATGAAGATGTAAAGATTGTCGGTTGCGCTGTGTGCGGTTCGGTAAAAAAAGCGATGGTGGAAGAGCAGTTAACCCGTCCGGTCGAATGGCTGTCTTCCATGCCGCAGGCTTTGGGTATCCGCAACCATTACCGCCGCCCTGAAGAACATGGCTCTGACCGTTGGTTTAATGCGCTGGGCAGCCGCCGCTTTACGCAAAACGCCTGCGTCGTCGTCAGCTGCGGTACCGCCGTAACCACCGACGCACTGACGGAAGACAATCATTATCTCGGCGGCACCATCATGCCCGGTTTCCACTTGATGAAAGAGGCGATGGCGCTCAAAACCGCCAACCTCAACCGCCCCATCGGCAAGGTATATCCGTTCCCAACCACAACGCCGAACGCCATTGCCAGCGGCATGATGGATGCCGTTTGCGGCGCGTTGATGATGATGCATGGCCGTCTGAAAGAGAAAATGGGCGAGGGCAAACCGGTCGATATTATCATCACGGGCGGCGGCGCGGCCAGAGTCGTGCAGGCGCTGCCGGAGTCATTCGTTCATGACAATCAAGTGAAAATCGTCGATAATCTCGTGATTCACGGGCTCTTGCATTGGATTGCCCATCGCAACGGACAATAAAAAGGAAAACGCATCATGAAATGGCTGTTTGCGGTCTTGGTCGCACTCAACATCATTGTTTTTGGCAGCATGGTTGCCTACCGGACACAACATAAAACCGCCAAACCCGAATCTGCTTTGGAAGGCGGTACGCATGAATTATTGCGCCCGTCTTCTTTGGACGCACCCAAAGCCGAGCCTCAGCAGGCATCGCAACCCGATTGGGTGGTGGTCGAATCAGACGGCCTGATTATGGCAGAACCTGAATCCGAAGAAGCAGAAGCCTTGCGTAAAAAGCAAGAAGCGCAGCAGTTGAAAGAGAAAAAAGAAAAAATGCGCCGCGAGAAAGAAGCGCAAGAACGTCGCGCCGCCGAAGAAGAGATGGACGCGGCCGGCGTGGAACGCTTGTGTACCAGTAGCGCCACCGTAGTGATGGATGAAGATGATTACCACCGTATCAAAGGCCTGTTGGGCAAATGGCCTCATGCGGCCAGCCGCAGTATCGAAAAACGCAACGGCGCATCCGGTGGCGAGACTTCTTCCAAAACCTTCCGCGTGGTCTTGCCTGCCGACGGCGACACTTCCGCCCAGCTTGATGCCTTGGGTAGCCGAGGCTTTAGCGGCAGCATTCACAACGGCGAAATCAGCATTGACGTAACACGCAGCCGCTCTTCCGCCCAAGTTTTGATTTCACGCTTATCCAGCGCAGGTTTCGGCGGCGCGCGTATTGTCGAACAGGAAGACAGAAGCGCACCCGATACCGGTTTGAGCGTAGCGCGCATGACCGTGGTCTTTATGGCGGTCGACGAGCGCGATGCCCAAGACATCAGAAACATTGTCGGCCGTTATGGTAAATTGAACATGAAAACCTGCCGATGATCAGGTTTATTCGGTTTCAGACGGCCTGATCAGCAGTCGGCAAAGCCTGATAAACCGAATGCCGCAAAACACGAAACCCACTGTATCGGCAGTGGGTTTCATGTTTTTCGGTTTTGAGTATCTGATATAAAGGGGAACAGGTATGTTTCGTATATGCGCACTCCGAGTATCAAGAGATAATGGGGAAGAGGGGGATAAAATCTGTCGTTTAATGGCTCGGATTAGGACGTCTTCCGAGTGGTTTTGATTATACGCTAATAATAACTATTATCAATAGCAAAATTGAAAAAATAATGGTTTTTGTTGTAATACTTTGTTTTGTATGGGAATTAAATTGTGGTATTGGCTTTGCTGTGATTGAAAAGGCCGTCTGAATAAAGACGGCCTTTTGTCTATTAGAATTTAGGCAATGAGCAGCCTTCTTCTACAACGACTTTGCATTGCGGAAGTCCATATGCTTGACATTTCCTTAAAGCTTCTGCTTCTGCAAGACCAGGATCGGTTATACCGAAAAAATTTCTCCATTTTTTACCATCTTTTCCTTGAGCGACAGCGATACAGCCATTTCGAACCCAGGCCCCAAGTTTGCATGGTTTATTTTGACCACCTCGTTCACAGGTTTTAATAGCTTCTCTTTTGGCAGCTTCAAGTGAATCCATATCAAGAGCACCACCTGAAAGGCCTGTTTTGGGATTATTTGCCCAAGCTCCGTATTTTGAAGGGACATGGATATTGACAACTCTAGGTTGACTCTGAGTAGAGCCGCTAGAAGATTGTGGAGCACCCACATTATATAGAATTTGTCGACCTGAGCTGTCAATAATGCGGCATGTTCCAGTTGCCGGTTGGTATTCACCGCCACAGCCGTTGGCATAAACATTAAGACTTGCCAGTCCTAGCAATACAACAAATAACTTTTTCATTTCAATTCCAATCTATTTATTTGAATCTTTATCAGCCTGCGCTGCATCAATCATACGATGATTTGTTACCTTCTTTGTGCGGCTGATGTTGAACTAGGGTAAGGCAAACATTTCGCCCTATCTTTCAGACGGCCTTTTGATTTGTTTCAATCACTCATAAACCCAAGCAATCAACATATCCAAAGCCATATAAAATACCGTATAATCAAGGCCAAATTAACTTTGCCTGCTTGTCGGGCCGTCTGAAAAATTATGCAACAAACCTACGCCGCCGTACAGCGAGATTTGCTCGAAGCCAACCATCTTTCCCCCGATTTGCTCGCCCAAAGCCTGAGCATTATCGGCGCCAACCATGTCGATTATGCCGATATCTATTGTCAGCGCACTGCCTATGAAAGTTGGCATTTGGAAGAAGGCATCGTCAAATCGGGCAGCTTCCAAATCGATCAGGGCGTGGGCGTGCGTGCCGTTTCGGGCGATAAAACCGCTTTTGCCTACGCCGACAGCCTGTGTATCGATTCGATCAACCGCTCTGCCAAAGCCGTGCGCGTGATTGGTGCGGCCGGCAACGAGGCCAGTGTCAAAGTGCCGACACCTGCCTACGGCAAGCCTGTCCACATGGCGATTGACCCTATTGCCAGCCTTGATTCCGCTGCCAAAGTCGCGCTGTTGAACAAAGTCGAAACGCTGGCCAAAGCCGCCGATCCGCGTATCGTGCAAGTGATGGCCGGTTTGACCTGCGAATACGACATGGTGTACATCGCCCGTCTGGACGGTAAACACGCTGCCGACATCCGCCCGATGGTGCGCATGAACGTAACCGTCATTGCCAAGCAGGGCGAGCGTCGCGAGCAGGGCAGCGCGGGCGGCGGCGGACGTTATGATTTGGCGTATTTCGATGAAAACTTGGTGCATCGGTTTGTCGATTCCGCCGTCAAACAAGCCCTAACCAATCTCGAATCCCGTCCTGCGCCTGCCGGCGAGATGACCGTCGTTTTGGGCAACGGCTGGCCGGGCGTGTTGTTGCATGAAGCGGTCGGACATGGTTTGGAAGGCGATTTCAACCGCAAAGAAACCAGCGTTTTTTCCGGTCGAATCGGCGAGCGCGTGGCCGCCAAAGGCGTTACCGTTGTGGATCAAGGCGATATTGCCGACAGACGCGGTTCGCTCAATATCGACGACGAAGGCAATGAAACCCGCCGCACGGTATTGATCGAAGACGGTATTTTGGTCGGCTATATGCAGGACGAAACCAACGCCCGCCTGATGGGCACGCAATCGACCGGCAACGGCCGCCGCGAAAGTTACGCTTCTGCGCCTATGCCGCGCATGACCAATACCTTTATGGAAAACGGCGGCTATGAGCCGGAAGAAATCATCGCGTCCATCGACAAGGGCATTTACGCCGTCAATTTCGGCGGCGGACAAGTGGATATTACCAGCGGCAAGTTCGTGTTCAGCGCATCCGAAGCATGGTGGGTGGAAGGCGGCAAACTGCAATATCCTGTCAAAGGCGCGACCATCATCGGCAACGGCCCCGAAGTGCTGAAACATGTTTCCATGATAGGCAACGACACTGCGCTCGACAGCGGCATCGGTGTCTGCGGCAAAGAAGGGCAGAGCGTTCCTGTCGGCGTCGGACAACCGACCCTGAGGATTGATGCCGGGCTAACCGTCGGCGGTAGCGAAATTTAAACGGCAGGCCGTCTGAAAGATTTTCAGACGGCCTTTTACATTAGGATAAAACCATGCAGGAACAGAATCGGAAATCAAGTTTTCCCATCGTGATGTTGCTGGTGTCGGTTACCTTGTGGATCGCGTCTTTGTCCAATGTTGCATTTTATTTGGGCAATCATGAAAGCATGAAGGGTTTGACCGTTTTGATTTTGGGGTCGATATTTACTTCTTTGGACATCAGATATTGTGCGGCCTATGCGAATTATGTTTGGTTGGCGGCCATTGTTTTGCTGGCGTTGCGGAAGAAGGTCGTGCCTGTCCATGCGGCACTTTGGGGCTTGGCGCTGGTGGCTTTCAGTGTGAAAGCCGTACACGTCGATGAAGCTGGGAATACATCGGATATCGTGCGCTACGGTGTCGGATTTTATTTTTGGTATGCTGCATTTGCGGTTGCCACCATCGGCACGTTTGCCGGAAAGAGTAAGGAAAGAAAAGCCACAACGCTGGCAGATGGGACGAAAAATGACGCTTGATGAATGGTTGCGCCAATCGGCACTGCCCAAAAACGAAGCGCGGATGTTGTTGCAATATGCGCTGGGTTATACGCGTGCGCAGCTGGTTACACGCGGTACGGACGATTTAGCAGACTCCGCCCTGCAAACCTTGGCGGCTTTGGTTCAACGCCGTCTGAAAGGCGAGCCGATGGCCTATCTGTTGGGCGAGCGCGAGTTCTACGGACGACGCTTTGCCGTCAATCCCCATGTGCTGATTCCGCGCCCTGAAACCGAGCATTTGGTGGAAGCCGTACTCAAACGCTTGCCGCCGCAAGGCCGCGTGTGGGATTTGGGAACGGGCAGCGGCGCCATTGCCGTGACCGTCGCGCTTGAACGCGTTAATGCCGATGTTCGCGCATCCGATATCAGCGTCGGTGCTTTGGATACTGCCCGTCAAAATGCGGCCGAATTGGGCGCAAAAGTCGAATTCGCGCAGGGTTCGTGGTTTGATACCGACAGGCCGTCTGAAGGCAGATACGATGTGATTGTTTCCAATCCGCCGTATATCGAGGATGGCGATGAACATTTGTCGCAAGGCGATTTGAGGTTTGAACCGCAAAACGCGTTGACCGATTTTTCAGACGGCCTCAGCCATATCCGCCACATTACTCAAGAAGCTCCCAAATACCTGAAAGCCAACGGCTGGCTGCTGTTTGAACACGGCTATGACCAAGGCGAAGCGTTGCGGAATATTATGCTGGAGAACGGTTTTGTCGAAGTGGCAACCGAACAGGATTTGGCTGGATTGGACAGGGTCACGCTGGGACGTTTGCCTGCTTAGCGGGCATGGTTTGTCAGAATATAAAAAAGGACGTGTCAATCACGCCCTTTTGGTTTGCTGGTTTGTCTGTTCAGACGGCCTGGTTTAACGCCAAGCAGCGACGAACTCCGCCCAGTGTTGTTTTTCTTCGGCTTGTGCGGCCAGATAATGTTTGATGCGTTTGATTTCGACTTCGTATTCGTCGGCATCGAGCGCGCCGCTCATCATGCGGAAGCGTTGATACATGAGATAGGTATTGGCTGCATCGGTTTCGCAATAGTCACGGATGTCTTTCAGACGGCCTGCATGATAAGCGTCCCAAACCTTGCTGCCGTCCATGCCCAATTTGCCGGGGAAGCCGCAGAGTTTGGCCATATCGTCCAAAGGCACGCTGGCGCGCGGTTGGTAGAGGGCGAGCAAATCCATCAGGTCGCAATGGCGGGTGTGGTAACGGCTGATATAGTTGTTCCACTTAAAGTCGCGGCTGTCGCCAAAATCGCCGTCGCCCATGTCCCAATAGCGGGCGGCGCTGATGCCGTGTATCAGGGCGCGGTAGTGGAGGACGGGCAGGTCGAAACCGCCGCCGTTCCAGCTGACGAGTTGCGGCGTATAGTTTTCGATGACCTCGAAGAACTTGGCAATCATGACTTCTTCACTGTCTTCGGGATCGCCGATGGTGCTGACGCGGATTTTGTCTTGCCCCCAGCGCATACAGCAGGAGATGGCGACGACTTGGTGCAGATGGTGTTGCATAAAGTCGCTGCCGGTTTTGGAGCGGCGTTGCTGCTGGGCAAACAGGACGACTTCGTTGTCGGGCAAATCGGCAGGTAAATCGTAAAGCTGGCGGATGCCGTGTACGTCGGGAATGGTTTCGATGTCGAAGGCGAGTATCGGAGTCATGGCGTGATCGGGTTGGATAAGGGATGATGTCATTGTGGCATGACGGCGCAGATAAAAAAAGAGGCAATCCCCCACAGGATTGCCCCAATACCTCAAATCAGAGATTTACGCTTCACAAACAATACAGGCTTTCACCTGCGGCTTTACAGATGCAGCTCAACTCTGCATCAGTAAACTTTCATTTCGGGCATTGCACCGAAATTCTCTAAAATACCGCAATTTCTTGCAATATCAGAAAACTGCTTACAAAAGTATCTAAAGCCGGCGAGGCCGTCTGAACGTTTTGTAATTTGATGTAGTGAAATTTACGCGAATTTTTACAGTTTGCCAAGTATTTTTTTCTGAAGGTCTGTTTTCAGTATAAATTTCAGCTTTTGTCATATTTTTACAATTATATTTCATAATTATTTAAAAGTTAGATATTTATTTTATTTTTTTAAATTTTAATTTAATTTTATTTCATATTTTGAATGATTAAAATGTATTTTTTCAGATGAACTATTTTACAATATGTTGTTTTTAAAAGAAATTAAATTTAATATGTAAATGAAAAGAGTGTATTGGGCCCGATGTTTTCCATTTGAGAAAAATATAGGGTTGTTTGAAAGTTTCAATCACGATGAAAAAAGTTGTTTTTAAAGCATTTAAAGTGGAATATTATTTGATTGTTTGAACTCAAACATGAGTTTCGGTTTGATTCGATTAAAATGAAAAAGCGGCGAAAGAAGGACTTCGCCGCTTTTTGCATATTCAAATTGTAATTCAATGTAGTCAATAAAAGCTGTTTTCGCCTTCGGGACGGGTTTTGAAGCGTTTGTGCAGCCAGAAATATTGTTCGGGATGCTCGCGTACCCGCTCTTCGATGAAGTCGTTCATGCGTTGGGTGTCGGCTTCGACATTTTCGGTCGGGAAATTGTCCCAAGCAGGATAGAAGCGCAGGGTTACGGTATTGTCGGCTTCACGCGTGGGAATGGCGGGAATGATTTTGGCTTTGGTCATGCCGGCGATACGGCTGAGTCCGGTAATTGTGGCCGTCTGAATGCCGAAGAAATTGACGAAAATGGAATCGTTGCGGCCGAAGTCTTGGTCGGGCAGATAAAGAAAGGGCGCATCGCTTTTGCGCAGGTGTTTGATGATGGCGCGCAGGCCTTCTGTGCGGCCGATCAGGAAAACATTGTTGTAGCGGTAGCGGCCTTTCAGGATTTGCTCGTCCAGGGCTTTGTTTTTTTGGTGCGAATACATGCTGGTCAGCGGCACATCCTGATTGAGCGTGTAAACCGCCATTTCAAATGCGGTAAAGTGCGGATAGAGGATGATGACTTTTTCGCCGGCGGCGAGGGCTTCGTCAAGATGGTGTTTGTCTTGATAGCGTACCAACGAGCGCAGCTTGTCCGCAGGCGCGTACCAGTAGAGGCCGTATTCGAGCATCAGTTTCGCCATGTGTTGGAAATGGCGTTTGAGCAGGGCAGTGCGCTGGCTGTTGTTCAGCTTGGGAAAGCATTTTTTGAGGTTGACCTCGCCGACTTTGCGGCGCGGTTTGACTGCGTAATAGGCGAGAATACCAATCGCGTCGGCAATTTTGTGCAACACGCAAAAAGGCAGCAGGCGGATGAGGTAAAGAAAAAGGAAGGCGGCTTTCATGCAGGCTCGCTGTATGTGGGCAAAGGGTTATTATAACCGAAAGGCCGTCTGAAAACGGGCTGGAACACTATTTCAGACAACCTGAATGTCGGCTTACCATTGGAAACGGCCGCGTTTGACCTGCAGGCCGTCAGGGTTGAGTTGCGAAGCCAATCCGTGATTGCGCAGGGCGTGAGTGAGGGCGACGGCGAGTCCGTCGGCGGCATCGGTTTGCGGCGTGCCTGAAAGTGCAAGCATTTGGACCACCATATGCTGTACCTGCTCTTTGGCGGCCTTACCCTTGCCGACCACGGCCTGCTTGACCTGAAGAGCGGTGTATTCAAATACGGGCAAGTCGTGCATGACCAAAGCGGCAATCGCCGCACCGCGCGCCTGACCGAGCATCAAAGTCGCGGCCGGATTGACGTTGACGAACACTTGCTCGATGGCCGCCTGATGGGGTTGATAGTGGCGGATGATTTCGTCGATATGGCGGACAATCACAGCGATGCGTTCGGAAAGCGACGCGCCGGTCGACGTTTTGATACAGCCGGAAGCAACATAATGATGCTCGCGGCCGTGGACATCGATAACGCCGAAGCCGGTCACGCGGCTGCCGGGGTCGATGCCGAGAATGCGTGTGGGTTGGAACTGGGACATAGTGCGTGTTTAAAGTAATCGGTGTTTCAGGGCAGGCAGTCGCGTGCGCACGCTTTGCAGGCGCGCAGTATCTAAATCGGCACAAATCACGCCTTCGCCTTCCGGCAACGTCGCCAACACATCGCCCCAAGGGTCGATAATCATACTGTGGCCGAATGTGCGGCGGCCACTTTCATGCAGTCCGCCTTGTGCCGATGCGATGACGTAGCATTGGTTTTCCACCGCGCGGGCGCACAGCAGCAATTCCCAATGCGCCTTGCCGGTCGTGTAGGTAAATGCAGCCGGCAACAGCAAAACATCAAACGGCTGCTGGGCGCGGAAAAACTCAGGAAAGCGCAAATCGTAGCAGACGCCGGCCGCCAGCGGAACATCGTCCACGCTTAACTTCGGCACATCGTTTCCCGCCAGTATCGTATCGGCTTCGGCGTAGCGTTCGCCCAAACCGGAAAAGCCGAAAAGGTGCATTTTGTGGTAAAGCCCGATTCGGTTGCCGTCGCGGTCATACACCAGCATCGTGTTCATCACCTTGCCAGCGTTTGGGCTTTGCAACGGAACCGTACCGCCAAACAACACCACGCCGCATTCCCTGGCCGTTTCGCTTAAGGCCGTCTGAAAACGGGTGTGGCAGGTTTCGCCAACGCGTCCATCGTCCAAAGGCTCGGCAAATGCCAGTTTGTCCGTATCGTTTTTGCCCATCAGCGGCCAATATTCGGGCAGCAACACCCAATTCGCCCCTTGTTCGGCCGCCTCGCGGACAAGGCGCTTCATGGTGGCAATATTGGTTTCGGGGTCGGTGGACGACACCATTTGCACAGCGGCGGCGCGTAAAGAGCGCATCATCAAAACTCCTGTCAGATTTTGCAAGAATTGTAACTTGTTTACGCACAAGGCCGATACAATCGTCACACAATTCCTCTGCAAAAAAGGATAAACCATGAACTTGAAACTTCTCCTCACTGCCGCACTTTCCACCGCCGCACTCGCCGCACATGCCGACGTACAGCTTTACGGCAGCATCAAAAGCGGCATCGAAACCTCGCAAACCCGTTTCGGCGGACAAACATACAGCCGAACCGCCGTTGCCGACCAAGGCAGCCACATCGGCTTGCGAGGCACGCACCCGATTGGCGGCGGAACGAATTTTATTTGGGAAGTCGAACAAGACACGCCGGTCGGCAAAAGCGGATCCATCCGCCAAGACTGGCGCGAACGTCGAGACAATTTTGGCCGTTAAAGGAAAGATTGGATAGTAAAGGCCGTCTGAAAAATCAGGATAACTGGTTTTCAGACGGCCTTTGTTCTTATAATAGCGGTTTATTGTTTTCACACACCCAGCAACGGAGTTTTCATGCAGTTTTCAGCATTCGGCGAAAAATTCACACAACACAGCGGTATTTTGCAGTTGATGGACGATTTGGGCGACGCGCTCAAAAGTGACAAGCCTGTCAATATGCTTGGCGGCGGCAATCCGGCGAAGATTGCTGAAGTCAATGCGGTGTTCGCCGATGTGTTCTCCAAGCTGGCGGCGGAACATGCTGTTGAGAATATTGGCAATTATTCCAATCCGCAGGGCGATGCGGCGCTGATTGCGGCTTTGACTAAGTTTCTCAACCGCGAATACGGTTGGAATCTGACAGCAGACAATATAGCGCTGACCAATGGTTCGCAAAACGCGTTTTTCTATTTGTTCAACCTGTTTGGTGGCAAATTCAATCTTTCAGACGGCCAAACGGCTGAAAAAGCCATTTTGTTGCCGCTTGCGCCTGAATATATCGGTTATGCCGACGTGCATGTCGAGGGGCAGCATTTTATTTCGGTAAAACCGAAAATTGAAAATGTCGAACACGAAGGCGAAGCAGGCTTTTTTAAATACCGTGTGGACTTTGACGCGCTGGAGAGCCTGCCTGAATTGAAAGCAGGCAAAATCGGTGCGATTTGCTGTTCGCGCCCGACCAATCCGACCGGCAATGTGCTGACCGACGACGAAATGGCGCGTTTGGACGCGTTGGCGCAGGAACATGGGATTCCGCTGATTATCGACAACGCTTATGGAATGCCGTTCCCGAATATTATTTATAGCGATGTAACGCTCAATTGGCACGAAAACATCATCCTCTGCTTCAGCCTTTCTAAAATCGGCCTGCCCGGCGTGCGTACCGGCATTATTGTCGCCGCGCCGGAAGTGGTCAAAGCCGTCAGCAGTTTGAATGCGATTGTGAACCTGTCGCCAACCCGTTTCGGTGCGGCGATTGCGGCGCCGCTGTTAAACGACGGCCGTCTGAAACAGTTGGCCGACCAAGTGATTCAGCCGTTTTACCGTCA
>NZ_KV799980.1:136466-156997 GCF_001810105.1 Neisseria sp. HMSC068C04 | reverse complement strand
GTCAGCAGGCACAAACGGCGGTTTCCCTGCTCAAGCGTGAGTTGGGCGCGTATCCGTTGAAAATCCACAAGCCTGAAGGTGCGATTTTCTTGTGGCTCTGGTTTGAAAACCTGCCTGTTTCGTCGCAAACCTTGTACGAAATGCTCAAGGCCGAAGGCACGCTGATTATTCCGGGCGAGCATTTCTTTGTTGGTATTGATAGGCAAGACTATCCGCACGCACACGAGTGCATCCGTATGAGCATTGCGCAGGACGCGGAAACGCTGGAAAAAGGCATTGCCGCGATCGGTCGCGTGGTGCGCGGTTTGTACGATAAAAAATAAACGCTTTGAATAGACAAAGGCCGTCTGAAACCTGAACAATCGGGTTTCAGACGGCCTTTTTGTCGGATTTAGATATGGTGGATAACCAGTTTTTTGCCTTCGTAATCGAGGACGTTGACGTCCATATCGAATAGGGTTTTGATGTTTTCGGCGGTGAAAATATCGTTGGGCTTGCCCTGCATGGCGACTTGGCCGTTTTTCATGGCGACGACGTAATCGGCGTAGGCGGCGGCCTGGTTGATGTCATGCAGGACGACGACGGTGGTGCGTTTGTGTTCGTCGGTCAGTCGGCGCAGGATCTGCATGAGGGAACGTGCATGATACATGTCGAGGTTGTTCAGCGGTTCGTCCAGCAAAACGTAGTCGGTGCGCTGGCAGAACACCATGGCAATCATGGCGCGTTGGCGTTGGCCGCCGGAAAGTTCGGTCAGGTAGCGGTCGGCAAAATCTTGCAGGTGGAATTCGGCGAGCGCTTCTTCGACGATGGTTTTATCCGTTTCAGACGGCCTACCTTGATGGTAGGGATAGCGGCCGAACATGAGCAGGTCGCGCACGGTAATGCGGCTCATGATGCTGTTTTCTTGGGTGAGGATGGAGAGCGTGCGGGCGAGTTCGGCGGTGGGGGTGGTTTTGATGTCTTTGCCGGCGTAGCTGATGTCGCCGTGTACTAAGGGCTGTAGGCGCGCCATAAAGGAGAGGAGGGTGGACTTGCCTGCGCCGTTCGGGCCGATTAGCGCGGTAATGCCGCCTTCGGGGATGTCGAGGCTGACGTCGTTGAGGATGGGGTTGCTGCCGATGGTGTGGCTGACGTTGCGGATGGTAATCATAGACGGATTCGAGTATGGAAAACTTGGGGTTTCAGACGGCCTTTCAGCGTGAGGACGTCTGAATTTTATTCCTGTATGGAGTGGTTAGATTTCGCTGACGGTCACAAATTCGGGATTGTCGGCTTGATCGATCAGGAAGGCGCGGACACGTTCTTGCCAAAGCTCGCCGAATTGTTTGAGTTCGTCGGCACTTGCGCTGCCGCTGACGGCTTTGGGCATGATGTCGCGCATTTGCGGCGCGAAGGGTTGGAGTGCGGCGTTGAGGCTGACGGCAACGGTTTTGCCGGTATCGCGGCGGCGGAGTGCGAGTGTGCCGTTGATTTCGCCTGCACCAAAGGACAAGAGGTGGCGGCGGGCAAAGCGTCCGGCAGGGCCTACGCCGCCAAAGCCGGTTTCGGGTGCCGCGCCGGTAAGGAGTTGGACGACGGAGGCGGTAACACCGGTTGTGCCTTCGTCACGCTCGCCCTGCATGAAGGCTTCGATGTCGCCGCGTTGCGGCAGCTCTTCGCCGTAGAGGGCTTTCAGGCCTTTGATGACCATCAGGTAGGCACCGGCGACAGTCGGGCAGGAGTGGCCGCACAGGCGTACGGCATCGGCGTAGTGGTAAGTGAGGATGCCGTTTTCAGCCGCGCCAAGGAAGTTAGCCAATGCGTCTTGGACGGTAATGGTCGGGGTGTCATCGAAGAATGAAGGGAGGCGTTCTTGTGTCATGAGGGTTGTCCTTTATGGGTTTGCTTAGGCTGTCTGAAAGTTTCAGACGGCCTGAAACCTTTGCGGCATACTGTTTGCTGCGATTTGAGCGGTATTTGCATTCAGTATTGCAGCAAAGGTTTCGGACTGAAACTGCGGTGTTATTTTAGGAGTATTTGTTTGTCCTGTATAAATTTTTCCGCCAGTTTTGTCGCGCCGTGGGTGTTGAGGTGGTTGGTGTCGAAATATATCGGCAGGCCGTCTATGGTTTTGTCTGCCGGAATCGGCCCCATGATGTTGACCCAATGCACGGCAGGCCGCTGTTTGACGATGTTTTCTATGGTTTTGTCGGCTTCGGCGGAGCGGGCGATTTCTGCTTTTTTATGCTCGGAAACGTATTGCATGTCGATGCCGAGACGTTGTTTCAGGTAGTAATGGCGCAGGGGCAGTTGCGCGTTCATCGGTGTGTCGGCAAAGACGTAAACCTGTTTGCCCTGTTGAACCAAAGTGTCGAGCATTTTGCCGAAATGCTCCGTAAAACCGGGCTTGTCGGTATGCAGGAACCAACGTTGCGAGATAAAGACCACCGGATAGTTTTCGACTTTTTGTGCGATAAAGCGGTTGTAAGGGTTGCAACGGTTGGCACGGCGGTCGCTTTGCGGCAGGAGGAAACCGAAGGCAACGCCGCAACTGTTGGACGAGATAACATCGGCGGCAAAGCCTTCCTGTTTGCCCACCATATCGATAAAGGGCGTCAGGTGGGCGGCGTGGGAGTCACCCATCAGCAGGACTTTGCTGCTTTGGTTTTCCGCGCCGACAGCGCAGTCGGTTTTGGTCAAGGTATCCGCGCAGATTTTACTTTCGTCAACCGTATATAGGTTTGCCTCGTATTCGGCCGGTTTGGCAGTCAGCAGGTAGCCGGCGGCAGGAATCAGCAGGGAGAAATAAGCGGCGATGACCCCGATGAATTTCTTGGTGGTGAAATTCTTTATCCGTCGCGCTGGTGTTTCGACGAAGTAATAGGACAAAACGGACAAGCCGGACATCAGCACCACTGCCAATACAATCGCGGACATCGGCAAAGCGTTGTCCATGTAAACATAGCGCATAACGGCCAAGACCACCCAATGCCACAGATACAGCGAATAGGAAATCAAACCGATAAACACAATGGGCTTGAGGCTCAACAGTTTGGCGGCATTGAAGCCGCTTTGCGTTTGCAGGGTTTTGCCCGAGTAAATCAAGCCGCCAACCGCCGTACAGCACAGCAGTCGTTCGATATTGCCTTCGCCGGGCAACACGCCGTAAGGAAGCAGCAGCATGGCGGCAATCACCGCCATCATCGCCCAGCCGACCAAAGGCGTGCTGAAACGGTCGTTGTTTTGGGAGGGCGAAATAAAGGCAAAAAGCGCGCCGATCAGCAGCTCGTATGCGCGCACATAAGGCAGGAAATAAGGGTCCATGCCGAAGGTGGGTAAAAAGACGGACAACAGGCTCAATACAATCAGCAAAAGGATGAATTGGCGGATGTTGCGCCCTTTGCTGAATCGGAAAAAGGCAATCAGCAAAACCGGAAAAACAAAGTAAAACTGCTCTTCCAGCGATAAAGACCAAATGTGCTGCAAAGGTTTTTCCGCCGCATCGGCATCGAAATAGCCGCCACGCCGTGCAAAAAACAGGTTGGCCGAAAACAGCAACGCAAACACTGCCGATTTGACGTATTGGCGCAGGTCAAACGACAAGAAAAAGATTGCGGCGGCCAAGCTCGTACACAGCAATACGCAGGAAAAAACGGGCAAAATGCGCTTCGCGCGGCGTTTGTAGAATTCTAAAAACGAAAAACTGCCGTTTTGCATTTCGCGGCTGATGATGGTGGTGATCAGATAGCCGGACAAAAAGAAAAACATATCCACACCAAGAAAACCGCCGGGTAGCCAAGCGGCGTCAATGTGGAAAATAATGACAGCCAAGACTGCCAACGCCCGTATGCCGTCCAAGTCGGGACGGTATTTTAATGTCGTGCTCATTTTTTGTAATTTTAGTAAATCCAGTAATGTTTACTATGAGTACATGTCAGAAATTTAGTTTCATTTCAAGGATTAAATATTTTTGAAACATGGATTTCAGACGGCCTGAATTTATTTTTGCAAGCGTTTGGACACGTTTAATTTATTTCTTTTTCAACACCAAATATAAAAATACCAATCCGCCTGCAAATTCGACGACCACGCTCAATACGGCCTGCATGCCGAGGAAGTGTTCGAAGATGGTTTGTCCGCCGACCAACAGGATGCCACCGACACAAAAAGTCATGGGCAGGCGGACGGAATGTTTGACCGACGGAGAAAAATGGTTGGCCAGCGCGGCAACCAGCAGGCCGAAAAAGCTCACCGGGCCGACAACGGCAGTGGCGGTTGCAACCAATGCGGCGATCCACAACAGCAGCCATAAGGTATTGCGCGTGTAGTTGATGCCCAAATTAATGGCCTGATTGCGGCCGAGCAGGTAAACATCGAGGCGGTGGCGTTCGCGCCAGATCACGGCGGCGCTGATGAACAACACGACTGCGCCGATACCCAACAATTCCGAATGGACGGTATTGAAGGTGGCAAACATATTCGCCTGCGCCGCGGTAAATTCTTCGGGATCAATCATGCGCGAAAGCAGCGACGACAGGCTGCGGAACAAAATCCCGAAAATCACGCCGATTAAAATCATGCGCGACAAATCGCGTCCACCTTGTTTGATGAGCGTGTAGAACAATAGCAGCGAGCCGCCCATCATGACGACCAGTTCAAAGCCGAATTTGCCCGTCAACGGCAGGGAAGCATAGCCCACGCCGCCGAGCGTAAACACCAGCAAGGTCTGCAAAAACACATACAGCGAATCGAAACCCAAAATCGAAGGGGTCAGAATCGGATTGTTGGTCAGCGTTTGGAAGAGTTGCGTGGACACGCCAACCGCATAGGCAACCATCAGCAGCGCGGCAAGTTTGGTCAGGCGCAGGTGCAGGACAAAGTCCCAATCGCCTTTGACGTTGAGCGTCATAAACAGAACGCAGGAAACCAGCAACAGCGCAAAGGCGACCCACAACGGACGGCTGCTTCCTGCCATAAAACCGATATTTTTTTCAGACGGCATGAGCAGGTTTCCTTAATAAAAGCCACAAAAACAAAACCGTCCCCATCACGCCAAAAACTGTAGAGACCGGAATTTCAAACGGAAACACAATCACGCGTCCGACAATATCGCAAAGCAACACCAAAGACGCGCCCAACAAGGCCACCGCAGGCAGGCTTTGACGCAGCTTGTCGCCCATCAGGCGGCTGATGATGTTCGGCACGACTAGGCCGATAAACGGAATATTGCCGACCGTCACGACCACCAAAGACGTAATCAGCGCCACAATAATCAGCCCCGACCACAGAATCGCTGTCCGGTTCAGCCCCAAGTTCACGCTCACCGTTTCGCCCAAACCCAAAATCGTTAGCTGGTCGGCAATCAAATAGGCAAACAAAGCCAAAATCCCCGTTGCCCACAACAGCTCATACCGCCCGAGCAACACGCCGGAAAAATCGCCCTGTTGCCACACGCCGAGCATTTGCAGCATTTCGTTTTCATACGCGATAAAGGTGGCCACCGCCTCAATCACACCGCCGAAAATAATCCCGACCAAAGGCACCATCAGTTGCGCGGTCGGCGGCAGGCGGCGGATCAGCAACATAAAGACCAACATCCCGATCAGCGCGGCAACGGCGGCAACCGACATTTTTGCCAGCAGCGGCGCGGCCGGAAGCAGCAGGGTCATCAGCAGCAAACCCAAAGCCGCGCTTTGGCTTGCGCCCACCATCGACGGTTCGACAAAACGGTTGCGCATCAAAATCTGCATAATCATGCCGGCTACCGCCATCGATGCACCCGTCAGCACAATCGCAAACGTGCGCGGCAGGCGGCTGATGAACATGACTTGCTGGCTGTCGGATAGCGAAAACAGGGCGGACCATTTGAAGTCGGCCACGCCGACCGACAGGCTGACGGCAAACAATATCAGCAGCGCCACACCGTTGACCGCATTTAAAAATGAAGGTTTGTGAAACATAAAATGGTTCGGAAAAATAAGGCCGTCTGAAAGAAGGGTTAAAGTATTTTGCGAAAAAGGCAGGTTTGCCCATCATAAAAACAGATGCAAACAGGCAAAAATTGTCCATTTGCACCATGTATTTTCAGACGGCCCAAATCCAACGACTTCAGATCAAGCAGCTTGATCCTGTGAATCGTCAAACCCTTTAGGCCGTCTGAAAGAGGCGGGCGGCTATGCCCGCGCCGAATTACTTGGCCGCATTAAACGCATCGCTTACCTGTTTGGAAGCGTTCAGCAATTCTTGTGCGCCGCCGGCCGCCAGATAGGTTTCCGGCACGAGGTACACGACTTGGCCTTTTTTCCATGCAGTTGTTTCGGCAACCAAAGGATTGTCCAAAACATCTTTCGCAGCCTGACCTTCTTCACCGATGGCCGCGCCGCGGTCCAAAACAAACAGCCAATCAGGGTTTTTCTCTTTCAGGTATTCAAAGCTGATAGGCTGGCCGTGGCTGCCTTCTTTAATCGATTCATCGACAGCAGGAACGCCGATGTCTTTATGCAGCCAACCACCCAAACGGGAAGAAGGGCCGAAAGCCGACATCTTGCCACCGTTGACCAAAATCACCAAACCCTTGCCTTTGCCTTGCGCAGCAGTTTTCGCCGCTTCAAACGAAGCATCGATTTCCGTTTTCAGCTTGTCCGCTTCGGCCTGTTTGCCGAAGATTTGCCCCAGTGCGTCGATGCGCTCTTTTGAGCTTTCTTTCAGATTGGCGGTTTCGGCGGTCATCTCGATGGTCGGCGCGATCTCGTTCAACTTGTCAAACGCTTTGGCTGCACGGCTGCCGATGATGATGAGCTGCGGTTTGTAAGCGTTTAAGGCTTCGTAGTCAGGCTCAAACAGCGTGCCGGCAGGTTTCGTGGTTTTGAAATATTCATCCAAGTAGGGCAGCCGGTTTTTATCGACGGACAAACCGGTTTTTACGCCCAGTTTGTTTAAAGTGTCGAGCATACCCAAATCGTAAACGGCGATACGCTCCGGATTTTGCGGCACTTTCGCATCGCCGCGCGCGGTTTTCACCGTCAGGCTTGCACCTTCGGTTTGGGCGGCAGAAGCGGAAGCAGTTTGCGCCTGATTGGAAGCAGAATCTTTCGGTGAACACGCACCCAAAGCGAGGGCGCAGCATACGGCTAAAGCGGTCAAACGTAACATAGAGTCTCTCCGTGGTCGGAAATAAAGTAAATCGAAATGATAACTTGTATCGGATTATAAAGCTAGATGCCGTCTGAAAACTTTTGTTTTCAGACGGCTTTTTCAAGCTGATTGCTTAGAAGCGGTAGTTCACACCCAAGCGGACATCGCGACCGATACCGGGTAAGGTTTCACCGCGTTGGCTGTGCGGATAGTAGAACTTGTTAAACACGTTGTTGACGGCAAAGTTAACATTGAGCGTGTCTTTGCCTAGGGGCTTCCAGTTGGCGAACACATCGTTCACGCCGTAGCCTTTGCGTTTGACTTCACCCTTGTCGCGTACCAACACAGAGCCGGAAGCTTTTTGGAGGTAACGACCACGCCAGCCGATTTCCAAATTCGGATTTTGGAAGCGGTAGGAGAGGGAGGTTGTCCAAGTGCGGCCGGTTTGTACGGCAAATTCAGGGTTTGCACTTAACAAGTTTTCAGGGTGAGTGTCGTAGATGCGCGGTTTGCTGTGGCTTACGCCGACTTTAGCCAGCAGGCCGCCTGTGCGGTAGGATGCGCCCAATTCATAGCCATGGTTTTTGATGTAGCCCGCATTGACGATTTCGCGTACGCCTGCAATCGGATTGCCTGCGGCATCATGGCGTTGCTGCGGACCTGCGACGGCATCTTTAATTTTTTGCCAGAAGTAGCTACCGTTGGCGGCAAAGCTGCCGTTGTTGTAGTTGAAGCCGATTTCGGTATTGCGGGCACGTTCGGCTTTGGTGCCGTCTGCAATCGACGTGATGGCGTTTCTGCGTCCATGTTGACGCAGTGCATCGTAAAGACGCGGGCTGCGGGATGCGTAGTTGTGGCTGGCACTGAAACTCCAGTATTCATGCGGTTGCCAAATCACGCCGAAGCTCGGGTTGATGGTGCCGTCGGAAACGGATTTACCGTCATGGGTTTTGATGTCGAAATGGTCGTAGCGCAAGCCGCCTGTAAGGGTAAAGTCGCCGATGTCGTGGATGGCTTCAGCGTAAATACCGGCATCGCTTTTCTTCGGATTGCTCAAGGCTGAGCTGAAGAATACCGGTGGTTTGATTTCTTGATGACGGTAGTTGACGCCGTATTTGATCAATGTTTTTTCGCCAATGCGGCTGTCCAGATTGAAATTCACGCCTTTGGTTTCGATAACGGTCGTATTCGGGCCGGGCAGGTTGCCTGCATAACCGTTTTTACTGTCATCGGCCGAATAGCGTTCATTTTTCATCAGGTAGGCGTTGGCATCCAGTTTTTCAACAAAGCCCAAATTGTTCGCCGTCCATGCCAAGTTGGTGTTGGAGAGGCTGGTTTCGCGGTAGGTCGGGGCTTGGCGTTCCAAGGTCAGACGCGGGTTGTCAGTGGCGGTAAACTCTTCACGGACGGTGCGGATGCCTCGGTGTTGATCATTCATGTGGCTTAATACTAAGCGGTGGTCGCCGAAGTTTGCGCCGATTTTGGCAAGATAGCTACGCTTGTCCAGCGCGCTGAATGGTACGGTTTTGCCGCCGTTGCTGTGTGTATAGCCTTTGCCGGGTTCGTAATCTTTTTCATCGTTGCGGCTGTAAGAGAACAAGCCATCAAAGTTGCCCGCTTTGCCGAATACGCTTGCACCGTAGCTTACGCCGTCATTGCTGGCATAGCCGCTGTTGAGGCGCACACCCCAGTTTTTGTCCAAACCTTTGAGCAAGTCTTGGGCATCGACTGTTTTGGTAATAATCGCACCGTTGGTTGCGCCGATACCGGCAGATGCCGAACCTGCGCCTTTTTGTACAGAGACGATTTTAACCAGTGCAGGGTCGATGATGAAACGGCCTTGGTGATACAGCATTTGGCTGTCGGAAGAGGCGTTGTCCACCTTAATATCCACCGAGTTTTGACCCATGCCGCGCAGCGTCAGGAATTGAGATGAACCGTTGCCGCCGCCGAAGTCGATGGCAGGTTCTTCTTTTAATAATTCGCGCAAATCGGTTGCCGTGCTTTCGTCTTTTTGACGAAGAGTGACGATATTGGTTTTGATCTTGCTGCCTTGGCGGTCGCCTTTAACGGTAACGGTATCAAGTACAACATTGTCTTTGGCTTCATTTTCTGCGTGTGCAAAACCGGCCGCCAGTGTCAGTGACAGCAGGCTCAGTCGAAACAGGGGCGTATTCATTGAGAAATGTCCTTAATAAAATGACAGTAATAAAAAATAAAAGCAAATAAAGAGAAATTATCTTTAAAATATGCAATTAAGAATAATCATCATTTATAATAATGCATATAAAAGAAACAGTTGTAAAGAGTTGTATTGAATTTGTAAAGGAAGTGGATTGTTTTTAAACGAACTTTGCAGTTGGTATATCAGGACGTCTGAAAAATATGTACTCGAACATTTTTGCGTATGAAAATATTTGGAAAGACTGCATAGAAATTTTTACTTTTTCCCTTGAATTTGTCGCAAACAACCCAAATCTATCCGCCATTACGGCAGGCTTTCTACTAAGTGTGCCGCTATTTTCAAGCAAACCGTGTCTGTCATGTCCGACAGACAATTGTTTTCAATCTATTTATTTATCGGAGCATTAAGACATGACCATCCGCCCTTTACACGACCGCGTAGTCGTCAAACGCTTAGAAGCTGAAGAAAAAACCGCCTCTGGCATCGTTTTGCCGGGTGCGGCTGCTGAAAAACCCGACATGGGCGAAGTAATCGCCGTAGGTGCGGGCAAAATCGGTAAAGACGGCGCGCGCCGTCCGCTGGATGTCAAAGTCGGCGACGAAGTGATCTTCGGCAAATACAGCGGCCAAACTGTAAAAGCCGACGGCGAAGAGCTGTTGGTAATGCGTGAAGAAGACATCTTCGGTATCGTTGAATAATTGTTGAATTAAGTTTCAGAACCAAAGGCCGTCTGAATCAAACATGAAGTTTTCAGACGGCCTCGAACAGATTTTTAATATTGATTTGGAGAATTTAAATGGCAGCAAAAGACGTACAATTCGGCAATGAAGTTCGCCAAAAAATGGTAAACGGCGTCAATGTATTGGCAAACGCCGTGCGCGTAACTCTGGGCCCTAAAGGCCGCAACGTGGTACTTGACCGCGCTTTCGGCGGCCCGCACATCACTAAAGACGGTGTGTCTGTTGCAAAAGAAATCGAATTGAAAGACAAATTCGAAAACATGGGCGCGCAAATGGTGAAAGAAGTGGCGTCCAAAACCAACGACGTAGCCGGCGACGGTACCACTACTGCAACCGTATTGGCGCAATCCATCGTTGCCGAAGGCATGAAATACGTTACCGCCGGCATGAACCCGACCGACCTGAAACGCGGCATCGACAAAGCCGTTGCCGCTTTGGTCGATGAGCTGAAA
The DNA here is from genome assembly GCF_001810105.1 of Neisseria sp. HMSC068C04. Taxonomy (NCBI): domain Bacteria; kingdom Pseudomonadati; phylum Pseudomonadota; class Betaproteobacteria; order Neisseriales; family Neisseriaceae; genus Neisseria; species Neisseria sp. HMSC068C04. The sequence goes on along the minus strand of NZ_KV799980.1, from coordinate 146,507 downwards.
AATATTGCTAAACCTTGCGACACTTCTAAAGAAATCGCTCAAGTCGGCTCTATTTCCGCCAACTCTGACGAACAAGTCGGCGCGATTATCGCCGAAGCGATGGAAAAAGTCGGCAAAGAAGGCGTGATTACCGTTGAAGACGGCAAATCTTTGGAAAACGAGCTGGACGTGGTTGAAGGTATGCAGTTCGACCGCGGCTACCTGTCCCCTTACTTCATCAACGACGCTGAAAAACAAATCGCTGCTTTGGACAATCCGTTTGTATTGTTGTTCGACAAAAAAATCAGCAACATCCGCGACCTGTTGCCTGTTTTGGAACAAGTGGCCAAAGCCAGCCGTCCGCTGTTGATTATCGCTGAAGACGTAGAAGGCGAAGCCTTGGCGACTTTGGTCGTGAACAACATCCGCGGCATCCTGAAAACCGTTGCTGTGAAAGCTCCGGGCTTCGGCGACCGTCGCAAAGCCATGTTGCAAGACATCGCCATCCTGACCGGCGGCGTGGTGATTTCCGAAGAAGTCGGCCTGTCTCTGGAAAAAGCGACTTTGGACGATTTGGGTCAAGCCAAACGCATCGAAATCGGTAAAGAAAACACCACCATCATCGACGGCTTCGGCGACGCAGCCCAAATCGAAGCGCGTGTTGCCGAAATCCGCCAACAAATCGAAACCGCAACCAGCGAATACGACAAAGAAAAACTGCAAGAGCGCGTGGCTAAATTGGCAGGCGGTGTGGCAGTGATCAAAGTCGGTGCCGCTACCGAAGTCGAAATGAAAGAGAAAAAAGATCGCGTGGAAGACGCGCTGCACGCTACCCGCGCAGCCGTTGAAGAAGGCGTGGTTGCAGGCGGCGGCGTAGCCCTGTTGCGTGCCCGTGCCGCTTTGGAAAACCTGCACACCGGCAATGCTGACCAAGATGCAGGCGTTCAAATCGTATTGCGCGCCGTTGAGTCTCCTCTGCGTCAAATCGTTGCCAATGCAGGCGGCGAACCTAGCGTGGTTGTGAACAAAGTGTTGGAAGGCAAAGGTAACTACGGTTACAACGCAGGCTCCGGCGAATACGGCGATATGATCGAAATGGGCGTACTCGACCCTGCCAAAGTAACCCGTTCTGCGCTGCAACACGCCGCATCTATTGCCGGCTTGATGCTGACCACAGACTGCATGATCGCTGAAATCCCTGAAGAAAAACCTGCTATGCCTGATATGGGCGGCATGGGTGGTATGGGCGGCATGATGTAAGGCCGTCTGAAACCTTCAGACAAAAAGCAAAACCGCACGGCAAGCAGCCGTGCGGTTTTTTATTGGCCAGTGGAGGCATGAAATGGTGTAGGGGGAGTTGTATAGAAATAAGGGTAGCCAGTTCCATTGAATCAAAAGCCATCAAATAAACTTCATCATCAAAAAAGGCCGTCTGAAACTTTATTTTGTGTTTCAGACGGCCTGCTTAATGATCTAAACCGTTACTTTTTGCTTGAACGGCTGTATCGGACAGCTTGAGACAAGAGTTCTTCAATTTCTATCCACATAATACCTCCTTACAGTAAACCAGGTTGACCTAAAGCCGGGTCGTTGGCTCGTGCCGCTTGGGCATCTTCGACAGTCAGTCCAAGGGCTTTGGCTACGCCTTCACCGTATGCCGGGTCGCAACGGTAGCAGTTGCGGATATGGCGGTATTTGATGAAGTCTGGTGCATCGCCCATGGCTGCGGCGGTGTTGTTGAACAAAGCCTGTTTCTGTGCGTCGCTCATCAGATTGAACAAAGCACGCGGTTGGCTGAAGTAGTCGTCATCGTCTTGGCGGTAGTCCCAGTGCGCTGCGTCGCCGTTGATTTTCAAAGGCGGTTCGGCAAAGTCGGGTTGTTGCTGCCATTGGCCGAAGCTGTTGGGTTCGTAGTGCGGCAGGCTGCCGTAGTTGCCGTCGGCTCGGCCTTGTCCGTCGCGCTGGTTGCTGTGAACAGGGCAACGTGGGCGGTTGACAGGGATTTGGCGGAAGTTTACGCCCAAACGGTAGCGCTGCGCATCGGCGTAATTGAACAAACGCGCTTGCAGCATTTTGTCGGGGCTGGCGCCGATACCGGGAACGAGGTTGCTCGGTGCGAAGGCGGATTGTTCCACATCGGCGAAGAAGTTTTCGGGATTGCGGTTTAACTCATATTCGCCCACTTCAATCAGCGGATAGTCTTTTTTCGGCCAAACTTTGGTCAGGTCGAAGGGATGATACGGCACTTTTTCTGCGTCTGCTTCAGGCATGACTTGGATGTACATCGTCCATTTCGGGAACTCGCCGCGTTCGATGGCTTCGTACAGGTCGCGCTGGTGGCTTTCGCGGTCGTCGGCGATGATTTTTGCGGCTTCTTCGTTGGTCAGGTTTTTAATCCCTTGCTGGCTGCGGAAATGGAATTTTACCCAAAAACGCTCGTCCGCTTCGTTCCAGAAGCTGTATGTATGCGAACCGAAGCCGTGCATATGGCGGTAGCTGGCAGGGATGCCGCGGTCGCTCATGACGATGGTGACTTGGTGCAGGGCTTCGGGCAGCAGCGTCCAGAAGTCCCAGTTGTTCGTGGCGGAGCGCATATTGGTGCGCGGGTCGCGTTTGACGGCTTTGTTCAGGTCGGGGAATTTACGCGGGTCGCGCAGGAAGAACACGGGCGTGTTGTTGCCGACCATATCCCAGTTGCCTTCTTCGGTATAGAACTTCAACGCAAAGCCGCGGATGTCGCGCTCCGCATCGGCTGCGCCGCGCTCGCCCGCTACGGTGGTGAAACGGGCGAACATCTCGGTTTTCTTGCCGACTTCGCTGAAGATTTTGGCACGGGTGTATTTCGTGATGTCACGTGTCACGGTAAACGTACCGAACGCGCCCGAACCTTTGGCATGCATACGGCGTTCGGGTATGACTTCGCGCACGAAGTCGGCGAGTTTTTCATTCAGCCACAAATCCTGCGCCAGCAGAGGGCCGCGTGGGCCTGCGGTCAGGCTGTTTTGATTGTCGGCAACGGGTGCGCCGTTGTTCATGGTCAGGTGGGTTACGGGACATTTAGAGACGGTCATGATGATTTCCTTTGTGAAATGGTCAGTGGTTTATAAAACGATTTGCCGGAAGGCATATTCGTAGCCGGTTTCTTGATTCTCATAAATTTCTTGTATCGACATTTGTTTTTCATTTTGCTTAAACTATGAAAAGAACTATACAGAAAGGTTTTGACTATTGGAACTATGACTTCAATTTAATATTGTTATTATTAATTGAGATTTTATTTTTGTTAGATTTTTATTATCGAATAAACATGTTAAACAAAAAGGCCGTCTGAAACTGTTTTCAGACGACCTTTTTGTATCTCCGTTCGCATTAAAGCTTGCGCATCATCATCATGAAATATGCGCCGCCTATGAGCGTAGCCATCATTCCGGCGGGGACTTCGTAAGGGAACATTACCTGCCTGCCCAGCCAGTCGGCCGTCATCATAACCGATGCGCCGATGAGTGCGGCGGCGGCAAGTTGCTGTTTGGGCAGGCGTGCGCCGAGCATACGGGCCAGATGCGGCGCAAGCAGTCCGACGAAGCTCAAGGGGCCGATAAGCAGTGTGGATAAGGCGGTTAACGCTGCGCTTAAGACGATCAGCACCAGCCGTGCGAGGGGGATGTTGATGCCGACGGAGCGGGCGATTGTTGCGTTCAGGCTGAGCAGTCCGAGCCAGCGTTGCAGCGTGAGGATGAGGAGGAGCGAGGCAGCGGCGAGGAGGCCGACGGTAAGGGCGGATTCGGGCGTTGCCTGATAAGTTGAACCTGACATCCACAATAAAAGCAGTTGTACGCGGAAATCGCCGGTTGCCATCCAAATGCGGATGGCGGCATCGGCGAGTGCGGCCAGCGCCATGCCGGTAAGCAGGATTTTTTCGGGAGTAAATCCGTTTTTGCGGTTGAACAGCATCAACAGCCCCAAGGATACGAGAGCGGAAACGATACCTGTCAGCCAAAACCAGCCGCTGCCCGAGGTAATGCCGAACAGCATCACTACCGACATCGCGCCGAATGCCGTTCCAGAGCTGATGCCCAAGAGTTCGGGTCCCGCCATCGGGTTTTGCGTCAGCCTTTGCAGTATGACGCCGGTCAACGCGAGCATGGTGCCGGTGGCGGCGGCGAGCAGCACGCGCGGGTAGCGGAATACGAAATATTCCGGATCTATGGTCAGGCGCAGGGTTTCGTCATAGCGTCCGACCGTAAACGCCAATACCGATACGGCGACGGCGATAAGCAGCAGAAAACGCAAGAGGTGCGGGACGTGCGGCGCGGCGGTTGAAATATCGGAGGTCGTCTGAAACGAAGGACGCGGAGGTGCTTTCGCCGTCAGCCACAACAAAAGCGGCGCGCCGACGAGGGCAGTTACAGCGCCGGCGGGCAGATCGGTGCCGCGGTAGTGTTTCAGCAGCATCAGGCCGTTGTCCGTCAGCATCAAAAGCAGTGCGCCGACGATGAAGGAACAAATCAGGCGCATGGACAGCGTGCGTACGCCCATTTGCCGCACCAGCGTCGCCGCCGCCAATCCGACAAAGCCCATCATGCCGACAAAGCCGACCACGCCCGCACTCAAAAATGCAGCAACCGCCAAAGACAGCAGGCGGATTTTCTTCACCGGTATGCCTGCCGATTCCGCCTGTGTGTCGCCCAAGCTCATGATGTTTAACGGTTTGATTAAAAAGGCGGTAAGTATGGCGGCAACGGCAATCCGCCACAAAAGCCCCAACGTATCGCGCCAACTGTCCTGCACCAGGGAGCCGCTGCCCCACTGCATCACGCCGCGCGTCTCTTCGCTGAAAAACAGCATCACGATACCGGTGAGGGAACCCAGATACAGGCTGACCACCAAACCTGCCAGCACGACGCTGAGCGGTTGCAGGGCGCGCTGTGCCGACAGCCGCAATACCGCGCCCAAAGCCGCCGCTGCGCCGGCAAACGCCACGGCGGACGTGCCGTAGGCAAGGAAAGAAGGGGCGAACACGGTCGCCGCCACCAAAGCCGCCTGCGCGCCGCTGCTGACTGCCAGCGTACTGTCGGATGCGAGCGGATTGCGCATCAACTGCTGCATCAGCATGGTCGCCATCGCCGTACTGCCGCCCGCGAGCAACGCCATCGCCATGCGGGGCAGGGTGTTGTTCTGCACCATCAGCGCATCCAAAGGCAGGCTGTCGGGATGGTCAAACAGCCGCAGCCACGGCAGCGTCCATTCCAGCTTCAATATCCAAAACGCCGTCAGCGCGCACGATATTGCCAACGCGGCGGCAAGGATAGGCAGGGGTCGTCTGAAAATCTTTACCATGCGGCTTCCTTTTGTGCGGACGGGTTTTCAGACGACATCGAACGCATCAGTTGCAAAGTGAAACGCTGCATGGACGGCAGTGCGCCGTAGCTCCACGACGGCTCGAAGATGCGGCGGTTTGCAGGGCGGCAGAACGGCAGGCGTTGCCAAAGCGCGCTTTTTTCGAGCGTTGCACGTGTATTTTGAGGATGCGGTTTGACGATGATTAGCAGCGTGTCCGGCGGCAGCTTTGCCAAATCTAAAAGCGTGATGTTTTCGAAACCCCATTCGTTGCTTTTGCCCGTCCAGGCATTGTTCAGCCCCAATTTGTCGAACACGGCCTGAAACAGCGAAGTCTTGCCGTAAATCCGCAAATGCCGCCCGTCGACAAACTGCACCACCGCAAACGGACGGCCGCGATATGCCGAAAGCGCGGGTTTGGCGCGGGCAAACAGGTTTTCCGTACCGGCAATCAGCTTTTCGGCAGCGGCAGGGTCGCCAATGATTTTACCCAGCCTGCGCGTGGCTTCGACCGTGTGGGCATATTCGATGCCTTTTGCCGTGCCGAAATCCACTTCGCGTACCGGGGCGATTTTTTCAAACTGGGACTTGGCGGCGGCATACCAGGAAGATTGCACGAAAAAATCAGGCTTTATCTGATACAGCCGCTCCAAATTCGGCTGGAAGCGCAGCCCCGCTTCCTTGACGGCAGCGGGCAGCGGCGGATGGTTCACCCAGGTATCGTACACGCGGCGGTCGGCAACGCTGACGGGCGGATGCCCCATCGCCGTCAGTGTTTCGGCGACCGTCCAGTCCGAAGTCGCCACGCGCGGTGCGGCGGGTGCAGGCAGGGAAAACAGGAGGGCAGCGGTAAAAAACAGCCGTGCGGCAAAGCGGGGAATGTCGTCTGAAAAGCGGTGGGACATGAGCTTGGAAGGTCTTTCGGTTTTTGAATAAAGGGTCGTCTGAAACATATCGGATACAGGTATTCCACAATGGTCTGCGATGTCATCCGGTTTGGATTCGGGCGGCGGATTTTATGGTCGGAACTTATGCGGCGGGACGGTTTGCCTGTGTTAAGGCAATGCCACGGGGTGGCCGTTTTCAGGATGGGCGATGATGTTCATATCGACGCTGTAAATGTCTTTCAACACTTCTGCGGTCATAATGTCGGCGGGTTTGCCCGTTTTTAATAGCCGTCCCTGTTTGAGCGCGACCAGTTCATCGCAATACTGCGCCGCCAGATTAATGTCGTGGATGACGATGATGACGCCCAAACCCAAATTGCGAGACAGCTTGCGCACCAGTGCCATCACGTCGATTTGGTGGGCGATGTCCAAAGCGGCAAGCGGTTCGTCCAGCAGCAAAAAGCGGCTTTGCTGCGCCAGGCACATCGCCAGCCAGACGCGCGAACGTTCGCCGCCCGACAGCGTATCGACGATTTGATCGGCAAATTTTTCCGTATGCGTCAGCTGCAACGCCTGTTCCACCGCCTGTCTGTCCGCATCGTTCGTGCGCCCTAAAAGCCCGCTCCAGGCATAACGCCCCATCATAACCAGCTCGCGCGCGGTCAGCGCGGTAGCGGCGGGCAGTTGCTGCGGAAGATAGGCGACTTCTTTGGCGTATGCGCGGGCGGAATAGGCGCGTATTTCTTTGTTGTTCAGCAATATCCTGCCGCCTGTGGGTTCATGCTGGCGGGTGAGCAGTTTCAACAGCGTGGACTTGCCCGAGCCGTTATGACCGATGAGGCCGTACACGCGGTTAGGGGAAAAGTTGACGCTGATGTCGTACAGCAGCGAGCGGCCGGGTATGGCGAAGGTGGCGTTTTGGATTTGGAACACGTTTCAGACGACCTTTTAGTGGGTTTGACGTTATTCGGAGAAAGCGGCGGCGCAGTAAAATCCATTGCCCGTTGTCGGTGCCGATGCCGCAAAGGCGGAGTTTTACGGCGGTTATCCGAAAGCGTAGGGCAAAGTCGGACGCCCCAGGCTCCAAGGTCGTCTGAAAACGTTTCAGACGACCTTTGGACCGTTGGAGGTCGTTCGCCGCCCGTCCCTTAAAAATCGACAGAAGCCGACAGGGTGAAGCTGCGCGGTGCGCCGGCGTTCAAGTAGCCGTTGTTAGGGTATCCGCCGACGGATGCCCAGTATTTCTTGTTGGCAACATTATCGAGGCGGGCACGGAAGGTGGCTTCGTGCCTGCCGATTTGAGTGTGGTAGCGCGCGCCGATGTCGAAGCGCGTCCAGCCGCCGACTTTAAGCGTATTGGCTGCATCGGCGTAGGAAGAACCGGTGTAAACCATGCGTCCGTCAAATGCCAAACCCTGCACTTTCGGCACTTCCCATTCCAAGCCGATGTTGGCTTGGGTTTTAGCCGCGCCGATGGTGCGTTTGCCGTCAGTTGAAGATGGGCCGGTAGATTTCTGCTTGGCATCGAGCAGGGTAATGCCGCCCAAGAGCCTCACACCTTGTGCGACTTCCCCGTAAACGGTGATTTCCGCGCCCCGGTGGCGGTCTTTGCCTTCGGAGGTGAAGCGGGCGGTGTTGTCGCTTTCGGCAACGTAAAGCGAACGCGGTTTGTCGGTGTGGAACAGGGCCAATCCCGCGCCGAAGCCGTTGGCTTCAAATTTCGTGCCGATTTCTTTTTGTTTGGAAACATAGGGTTTGAGCGATTCGCCGGTATTGCTGACGGCGTAGACCCGGCCGTTGATGGAGGCAGTCGAGCCTGCAGTCGCGCCTTGTCCCAGGCTTTCGATGTAGTTGCCGTACACCGACCAATTCGGCGTGATGCGGTACACTGCGCCGGCGGCGGGACTGAGGCGCGATTTTTTGTAATTTTCGGTTTGTGCGCCCGTATTATAGGCGTAAGCCTTGTTATGCACCTGCTGCCAGCGCGCCCCGAGCATGAATTGCAGGCGTTTGTCCCAAAGGCTGAAGGTGTCGCCCAAGGCGAAGCTGGTCAGACGTGTTTTGCCGGTAACGGCAGGATTGCCCATGTCGTTGCCCGAATACAGCGGGTCGGCGGCTGCGGGTTGCGGATAGCGGGACGGGTTGTAGAGGTTGGTCGTATATTGGTTGCCCCAATCCATGATGTAAGCGTTTTTGCGCGAGGATTGGAACCGGTTGGCGGCGGCGGTCCATTCGTGCTCTACCGCGCCCGTATTGAATTTGCCGCGCAAACCGATTTCGCCCGTGTCGATTTTATCCTTACGCGCGTTGTCGAAGCGGTAAATCGATCCGTCGCCGTTGACATTGCCGACAGTCAGGTTTGCCAGAGAATTGTTTTCCTTGCTGCGGCGGAAGCCGTAGGCGGCGTAGGCAGTCAGGTTGTCGTTGAAATCGTATTCGCCGCGCATGGTGCCGAACCAGTCGCGCTCGTTGGAATACGTCCACGGCTGCGCCCAGTTGGACGAGGCATCAGGCGCGGCCGGCACGGCGGTCAGGCCTGACAGGGTAACATTGGTACGCGTGGCTTTGAGCTTGTTGTCCTGCCAGCCCAAATCGGCGGACAGGCGGGCATTTTCATTGCGCCAGTCTAGGCCGACATTGACCAGGCTGAGTTTGGACTTTTCGTCGTCTATTGCGGTTTTGCCGTTATGGTGCGCCGCATTGACGCGCACGCCGAATTCCTGATTTTGTCCGAAACGGCGCGCCACGTCCGCCGCCAAACCACCGCGTTTTCCCGCGCCGTAATTGGCAGTCAGCCGGTTCAATCCTTCATTGGGCGCGCGTTTGGGCAATACGGATACCGTGCCGCCGATATTGTTGCTGCCCGGCGCCATGCCGTTTAAGAAGGCGGATGCGCCGCGCTGGACTTCCACGCGTTCGAAAAGCTCAGTGGCGATGTATTGGCGCGGCAGGATGCCGTAAAGGCCGTTGTACATGGTATCGTCCGATTCGGCGGCAAAGCCGCGTATGAAATACGATTCCTGAAAATTGCCGTAACCGCGCGCAACGCGGACGGTCGGGTCGTTTTGCAGTACGTCGCCGACGCTGCGCGCATGTTTGTCCTGAATCAGCCTATTGGTGTAAGCAGTATTGGAGAACGGCGATTCTAGGTTTTTTTTATTGCCCAAAATACCCACGCGGCTGCCGCGCGCCACCTGTCCGCCTTTAAATGCAGGAATCAAACCGCCCTTGGATGCGTCCGCGCTGGCGGTTACGGTGATGGTTTCGAGTTCGTCGATTTCTCGGGCTTGGGGTTCGTCTGAGGCAAATGCCGCCGAAACGGCAAGGAGGGAGAGGCTGAGGATGCTGAGTCTGGAAGCGGGCTTAGTCATTTGTATTTTCTTTCAAAAGTCGATCGTAACGGTTAATTTTAAAGGAAAATTAATTTCATTTCAAAAAAAATAAATAAATGATAAAAGGTCGTCTGAAACTGTTTTCAGACGACCTTTTGACTGAATGGCTATCAACTTTACCGTTTACGCCGCATCGTACAAACCGCGCACCACCTTGCCGATGGCGGCGATGCCTTTTTCCAGCGTTTCCGCGTCCTGCGCAATACTCATGCGGATGCACTCGTGCGCGTGCGGATAGTCTCGCGTATCGATGCCGACAAAGAAATGCTCGCCCGGAATAATCAGCGTACCTTCCGCCTTGAGCATTTCGTACAAGGTTTGCGATGAAACAGGCAGGTTTTCAAACCAAAGCCACAAGAAAATCGCACCTTCGGGCTTGTGGATTTTCAACGGATACGCACCCAATTCGCGTTTGAGCAGGGAAACCGCCGTTTGTGCCTGCTGAC
>NZ_KV799980.1:46601-136366 GCF_001810105.1 Neisseria sp. HMSC068C04 | reverse complement strand
TGACGGTAAAACGGCTGAATCACTTGGTCGGCCAGTTGTTTCAGACGGCCGTCGTTCAACAGCGGAGCCGCAATCTCCGCACCGAAACGCGTAGGCGACAGATTCACAATCGCGTTCAAACTGCTGATGGCTTTGACCACTTCCGGCGCGACGACGATGATGCCGGTGAGCACGCCAGGCAGGCCGATTTTAGACAGGCTGAAGCAGAGGATGATGTTTTCGTGCCAGTTAAGCGTCACATCGCTGTAAATAATATTTGGAAACGGCATTCCGTAAGCGTTGTCGATAATCAGCGGAATCCCGTGTTCTTGCGCCAAAGCGTCCAAACGCGCCATCTCGCCGTCGGTCAACACATTGCCGGTCGGGTTGGTCGGGCGCGAACAGCAAATCGCACCGATTTTGCCCTCTTTCAATTCGGGCAGACTCTCCGGCGCGTCAAAGTCCACGCGGTATTTGAAGAAGCCTGCTTCGCCTTAAAAAAGGCCGTCTGAAACTTTATTTTATGTTTCAGACGGCCTTACGTTTAGTCAGAACAAAGGATTATTTATCCAGTTTGGCTTTGCGTTCTTCCAACCAATGTTCCAAGTAGTGGATGCTGACGCCACCTTTTTGGAAGCCTTGATCACTGAACAAGTCGCGGTGCAGCGGTGTATTGGTTTTGATACCGGTAATCGCCAGCTCGGCAAGGGCTACGTGCATTTTTGCCATGGCTTGGTCGCGGTCTTTACCGACGACGCAGATTTTGCCGATCAGGCTGTCGTAGTAAGGAGGGATGCGGTAGCCTTGGTAGATGTGGCTGTCGACGCGGATGCCGAAGCCGCCGGGCAGGTGGCAGCTTTCAATCAGGCCCGGGCTTGGAATGAAGTTGTACGGGTCTTCGGCATTGATACGGCACTCAAACGCGTGGCCTTCGACTTGAATGTCTTCCTGTTTGTATTGCAAAGGCAGGCCGGATGCGATGCGTAATTGCTCTTGGACGATGTCCACGCCGGTGATGAGCTCGGTAACCGGATGCTCAACCTGAACGCGAGTGTTCATCTCGATAAAGAAGAATTCGCCGTCTTCGTACAGGAATTCAAACGTACCTGCGCCGCGATAGCCGATGCGTTTGCAAGCGTCGGCACAGGCTTTGCCGATTTTGGCGCGTTCTTCTTCAGTGATGAACGGAGCAGGTGCTTCTTCGATGACTTTTTGGTGGCGGCGCTGCATGGAGCAGTCGCGCTCGGCGAGGTAGATGGCGTTGCCGTATTCGTCGGCAATCACTTGGATTTCGACGTGGCGCGGACGTTGCAGGTAGCGCTCCATGTAAACCATCGGGTTGCCGAATGCCGCACCTGCTTCGGCTTTGGTCATCTCGACAGACTGGAGGAGGTCTTCTTTTTTCTCGACGACGCGCATACCGCGACCGCCACCGCCGCCGGAGGCTTTGATAATGACGGGATAACCGACTTTATCGGCGATTTTGAGGATTTCTTCGCCGTCGTCTGGCAATGCGCCTTCAGAGCCGGGAACGCAAGGCACGCCGGCTTCGATCATGGCATGTTTGGCGGATACTTTGTCGCCCATCAGACGGATGGTATCGGCTTTCGGGCCGATGAAGACAAAGCCGGATTGTTCGACTTGTTCGGCAAAATTGGCGTTTTCGGCGAGGAAGCCGTAGCCCGGGTGGATGCCGTCGGCTTCGGTTACTTCGGCGGCTGCGATGATGGCCGGGATGTTGAGGTAGCTTTGTGCGGATGCGGCAGGGCCGATGCACACGGATTCGTCGGCGAGTTTGACGTGCAGGCTGTCTTTGTCGGCTTCGGAATGGACGGCGACGGTGGCGATGCCCATTTCACGGCAGGCTCGCAGGACGCGCAGGGCGATTTCGCCCCGGTTGGCGATCAATACTTTTTTCAGCATGATAATCTTTCCGGATGGTTCAGACGGCCTCAGCGGCCGCCTAATGCGTTGCGGATTTTTTGGTCGGTTTTGTATTGGCTCAAGGCGTAAACCGACCACATGGCTGCCGGTATCCAGCCAACCAGCGTACATTGCAGAATCAGACAGATGATGCCTGCAAACGGACGGCCGATGGTGAAAAACTGCAACCAAGGCAAGAAAATAGCCAAAATCAGACGCATGGTTTGTCCTTAATGAACAGAAAAAGGAATTTCAGACGGCCTCGAAACTGAAGGCCGTCTGAAAAAACGGATTATTCAATGATGAAAAGCGGCTCGCCGTATTCGACCGGAGTACCGTTTTCAACCAGAATTTCTTTAACGACACCGGATTTCTCGGCTTCGATTTCATTCATCAGCTTCATGGCTTCGATGATGCACAAAGTATCGCCGACTTTAACCTGTTGGCCGACTTCGACAAAAGCGGCGGCGTTCGGGCCGGGAGCGCGATAGAACGTACCGACCATAGGTGATTTTTGCGCGTTGGACAAATCGCGAGCGGCAGGGGTGGCGGCTGGAGCGGCTGCGGCCGGAGCAGCAGCAGGGGCGGCAACCGGAGCGGTTGTGGCAGGTGCCGGAGCGGCATAAACAGGAGCTGCGGCGGCAGTGGTACGCGTAATGCGGACTTTTTCTTCGCCTTCGGTAACTTCAATTTCTGCAATGCCTGATTCTTCGACCAAATCAATCAGTTTTTTTAATTTACGCAAATCCATTGCTTTTCCTTTTTAGCGCGGCATAAAGTGCATATTGGGTATGCGCCGCTGTGGTTTTAGATGATTTCCTGAGACGTCGGAAGGCAGGTTTGCCATCCGGCGTTTAAATAATGTCGGAACAGGGCGGAGCCTGAGAAATGAATCTGGTTATTTTCCCGAACTTGTCGGTAAATGTCCAGTAAAAGATAGAAAAAAGGCGTTTTTCGGCGAAAAAAGAAAGGAACGCTGATTTTCGTTAAAAAGTGATTTCCCCAAGAGCGTTTATTCTAATTTATTGGTTTTTCGACAAAACATGCCGTCTGAAAACCCACTTTGCGCGTATAATGGCGCCTGTTTTTTTTAAATTATGCACGACAATGGATATTTCCGATTTTGATTTTGAATTGCCCGAAAAACTGATTGCCCAGCATCCTCCGGAAGTGCGCGGCAGCAGCAGGCTTCTGGTTGCCTTGCCGACATTGCCGATTGAAGACAAACATTTCGGCGATTTACCCGATTATGTCGCACCGGGCGATGTGCTGGTGTTTAACAATACCAAAGTGATGAAGGCACGCCTGTTCGGCCAAAAAGCCAGCGGTGGCAAAATCGAAGCCCTGATTGAGCGGGTATTGGACGCGCATACTGCATTGGCGCATATCCGCTCGTCCAAATCGCCGAAACCGGGTACGGAATTGATTTTTGAAGGCGATATCCGTGCCATCATGATGGAGCGCGCGGAGGAATTGTTTTGCTTGAAATTTGAAGGCGAGCAAACCGTTTACGAACTTTTGGAGCAAAACGGCCATCTGCCCTTGCCGCCTTATATCGAACGCGCGGCCGATGACGAAGACGACAGCCGCTATCAGACCGTGTACGCCAAGTATCAAGGCGCAGTGGCCGCACCGACAGCAGGTTTGCACTTTACCGATGAGTTATTGGGCTGTCTGAAAGCCAAAGGCGTAGAAACTGCGGAAGTGACCCTGCACGTCGGCGCCGGCACATTCCAACCCGTGCGCGTCGATAAAATTGAAGAACACAAAATGCACAGCGAGTGGTTTGACGTACCGGCCGAGACCGTTGCCGCCGTTGAAGCCGCCAAAGCGCGCGGCAATAAAGTGTGGGCAGTGGGCACAACTTCCATGCGCGCCTTGGAATCCGCCGCACGCGAAACAGGCCGTCTGAAAGCCGGTCGCGGCGATACCGATATTTTCATTACGCCGGGTTACCGCTTCAATGTTGCCGACCGATTGATTACCAACTTCCACCTGCCTAAATCAACCTTGCTGATGCTCGTCAGTGCGTTTTCGGGCATGGAGCATATCCGCAGCGTTTACCGTCATGCGGTGGAACAGGAATACCGCTTTTTCAGCTATGGCGATGCGATGATTTTGGGAAAAGCGGAATAAAGCGGAAGCGGATTGGAGCGTTTCAAACTGGTTATTTGGGTTGTCCCGAATCTGAATCAGTTGGAATGCTCTATTAAAATATGCGAATTAAAATAAATGATTAAAGCAAACGCGCGAAGTGGTTGGAATTTGAGTTGTAAGAAATAAAGCACAAAAACAAAAAGGCCGTCTGAAAATCGTTTTTCAGACGGCCTTTTATCTTTCCATGCTTAGGCGTCGATGTTTTGTGCCAGCAGGGCGTTGTTTTCGATGAAGGCACGGCGCGGTTCGACTTCGTCGCCCATCAGGGTGACGAACACTTCGTCGGCGGCGATGGCGTCTTCGATGCGGACTTTCAGGAGACGGCGGACGGTAGGATCCATCGTGGTTTCCCAAAGTTGTTCCGGGTTCATCTCGCCCAAGCCTTTGTATCGTTGGATGGACATGCCTTTTTGGGCAACGCTCATCAAGATGTCTAAAGCGCCTTCAAAGCTGTCGATGTCGTATTCGTTGTCGCCTTTGTAGAGCTTCGCCCCTTTGCCGACCATGCCTTTGAGTGCGGCGGCGGTTTGGGTAAGGGTTTGATAGGCTTTGCTGTTGAGGAACTTAGGCTCGAGGTAGCTCACCATCACATTGCCGTGCAGCTTGCGTATGATTTTGATGAACTGGTGTCCTTCGTGGCCTTCGATACGTTCGAGTGCGACTTCTTTTTCGTCCAAGAGGCCGCTCAATTCGGCAACGGCGCGGTCTGCGCTTTCTGCCGTGCTGAGATCGACCGGTGAAGCGTGCAGCATGGCATGTAGGACGAGTTCGTCAATGATGCGGCTTTCTTGCTCGATGACGGTTTTGGCCAACAGGAATTGTTTGGCGGTATTGGCAAGCTCTTCGCCTTCGATGGTGCGGCCGTCTGAAACGATTTTGGCTTTTTCCAAGGCCAAACCGAGCAGCCATTGGTCTTTTTCCAATTCGTCTTTGAGATAGCGCTCTTGTTTGCCGTATTTGGCTTTGTACAAAGGCGGCTGGGCGATGTAGATGTAGCCGCGTTCGACCAGCTCGGGCATTTGGCGGTAGAAAAAGGTCAGGAGCAGGGTGCGGATGTGCGCGCCGTCCACATCGGCATCGGTCATGATGATGATGCGGTGGTAGCGCAGTTTTTCAGCATTGAATTCTTCTTTGCCGATACCCGCGCCTAGAGCGGTAATCAGCGTGGCGACTTCTTGGCTGGCCAGCATTTTTTCAAAACGTGCTTTTTCGACGTTCAAAATTTTACCTTTGAGCGGCAAAATCGCTTGGAATTTGCGGTCGCGGCCTTGCATGGCGGAGCCGCCTGCGGAGTCGCCCTCGACGAGGTAGAGTTCGGACAGGGCAGGGTCTTTTTCTTGGCAGTCGGCAAGTTTGCCCGGCAGGCCCAAACCGTCCATCACGCCTTTGCGGCGGGTAATTTCACGTGCTTTGCGGGCAGCTTCGCGCGCGCGGGCGGCATCGACGATTTTGCTGGTGATGATTTTGGCTTCGGTCGGGTTTTCTTCAAGGAAGTCGGTCAGTGCTTGGTTAATGACTTCGTTGACGACGGGGCCGATTTCGCTGGAAACCAGTTTGTCTTTGGTTTGCGATGAGAATTTAGGGTCGGGCAGTTTGACGGACAAAACGCAGGTCAGGCCTTCACGCATATCGTCGCCGGCGGTTTCCACTTTGGCTTTTTTAGCCACTTCGTTGGCTTCGATATAGTTGTTGATGGTGCGGGTCATCACTTGGCGCAGCGCGGTCAGATGGGTGCCGCCGTCGCGTTGCGGAATGTTGTTGGTGAAACATTGCACGCTTTCTTGGTAGCTGTCGTTCCATTGCATCGCGCATTCGACGCTCATGCCGTCTTTTTCGCCGAACGCGTAGAAGATTTTTTCGTGTAACGGCGTTTTTTTGCGGTTCATGTATTGCACGAAGCCGGCCACGCCGCCGGAGAGGGCGAAGCTTTCGTGTCTGCCGTCGCGTTCGTCGATCAGCTCGATGTCTACGCCGTTATTGAGGAAGGAAAGTTCGCGGATACGTTTGGCGAGGGTATCGAAGCTGTATTCGACGTTGCCGAAGGTTTCGCTGCTGGCGAGGAAGCGTACGGTCGTGCCTTTTTTGTCGGAATCGCCGACAACCTTCAACGGCTCTTCGGCTTCGCCGCGTACGAAACGGACGAAGTGTTCTTTACCGTCGCGGTAGATGGTCAGCGTTACCCAGTCGGACAGTGCGTTGACGACGGATACGCCTACGCCGTGCAGGCCGCCGGAGATTTTGTAGCTGTTGTTGTCGAATTTGCCGCCTGCGTGCAAGACGGTCATGATGACTTCGGCGGCGGATCGTCCTTCTTTCGGGTGGATGCCGGTCGGCATGCCGCGGCCGTTGTCGGCCACGCTGACGGAATTGTCGGCATGGATGGTTACGGTGATTTTGTTGCAATGTCCGGCGAGCGCTTCGTCAATGGCGTTGTCGAGCACCTCGAACACCATGTGATGCAGGCCGCTGCCGTCCTGCGTGTCGCCGATATACATACCGGGGCGTTTGCGTACCGCTTCCAAGCCTTCCAGCACTTGTATGCTGTCGGCGCCGTATTCTTCGTGTTTTTGGTCAGTCATGGTCTTTTCTTGCTGAATTTCAAGGAATTTTTCCGTGCGCGCAATGAAATGTCAAACGGGCGCGGCGGATGTGTTCCGAAAGGTCAAAATAATAGGCAATTATACCTGATTTTGCTGGAATATTCAGCGTTTTAAGTGCAAAAAGGCCGTCTGAAAGATTAAATTTCAGACGGCCTTTGTATCGGAAAACAGGTTTAGCGTTTGACGCCGCTCAATCGCGCCCAGCCTTCTTCGATTTCGGCAGGCTCGATGTCGAACCATTGGTTGTAAATACCGCTGAGTTCTTCAACTTGTTCGTCCAAAAGGCCGGACAAAACAATGCGGCCGCCTTGTTTGGTACGCGCGGCAAGCATTTCGCCGAGCATACGCAGTGGGTTGGCCAGAATGTTGGCGACAACGACATCAAATTGACCTTGCGGCAGGCCGTCCGGCAGGTAGAACTGCGCGTCGACTTTGTTTTGCGCGGCATTGTCTTTGCTGGCGCGGATGGCTTGTTCGTCAATATCTACGCCAGTGGCCGAGCCTGCGCCGAGTTTGAGGGCGGCAATGGCCAAAATGCCTGAGCCGCAGCCGTAGTCCAATACGCTTTCGCCGCCTTTGAGCTGCGTGTCCAGCCATTTGAGGCAGAGGCGGGTGGTCGGATGGCTGCCTGTGCCGAAGGCAAGGCCCGGGTCGAGTTGCAGGTTGACGGCGTTGCCGTCGGGCGCTTCGTGCCAAGACGGAGTAATCCACAGGCGGTCGGAAATTTGAATCGGGTCGAATTGAGCTTGGGTCAGACGTACCCAGTCTTGATCTTCAAGGATTTCGCCGGTGTATTTCAAATCGTTCAAACCGCATTCCTGCGCGGCGGTTTCGATAATGGAAGCGGCGTCGTCGCTTTCGCCGAAAAGGGCGATGACTTTGCTTTGTTGCCAGATTTGCTCGGTCGGCATGCCCGGCTCGCCGAAAATGGCCTGCTCGTTTTCTGTACCGGCGTAGGCATCTTCAATGGCGGCAGACAATGCGCCGTGTTCCATCAGCGCGTCGGCAAGGCGTTCGGCGACGGCATCGTTGACGTTGATGGTGATTTGTTGATAGGACATGGTGGGGCTTTCTTTTTAATAAGGCCGTCTGAAAATCGACGTTGTGCTTTCAGACGGCCTTGTAAGGTATGAAACCTGATGATGCGGGTTTATCGGTTTTTCAAACCCAGTACGTCTTGCATATCGTACAGGCCTTTTTTGCCGTTTGCCCAAACTGCGGCGCGTACGGCACCGGCGGCAAAAGTCATGCGGCTGCTGGCCTTGTGGGTAATTTCCACGCGCTCGCCGTCAGTGGCGAAGAGGGCTGTGTGGTCGCCGACGATGTCGCCTGCGCGGACGGTGGCAAAACCGATGGTGGATGGATCGCGCGGGCCGGTGTGGCCTTCGCGGCCGTAAACGGCGCATTCTTTGAGGTCGCGGCCGAGGGCGTCGGCAATGACTTCACCCATGCGTAACGCGGTGCCGCTTGGGGCATCGACTTTGTGGCGGTGGTGGCCTTCGATGATTTCGATGTCGTAGCCTTCGTTTAACACGCGGGCGACGGTGTCGAGGATATGGAAGGTCAGGTTGACACCGACGCTGAAGTTGGCTGCGAAGACAACGCCTGTTTTTTCGCCTGCGGCTTGGATGGCGGCTTTGCCTGCGTCGTCAAAACCGGTCGTGCCGATGATGATGTTGACGCCTTTTTCCACGCATTTTTGCAGGTGTTTCAGGGTTGGCTCGGGACGGGTAAAGTCGATGAGGACATCGCTTTGAGCCAGTACGGCATCCACGTCGTCTGAAATGGTGACGCCGGTTTTGAGGCCGGAGGCGAAGCCTGCATCCAACCCCAATACTTCCGAACCGGAATGCTCGAGTGCGCCGGAAAGGACGGCATCGGGATGGTTGTTGACCGCTTCAACCAAAACGCGACCCATGCGGCCGTTGACGCCGGCAATGGCGATTTTCAATGCGCTCATGGGACTTCCTTATTTCGCGTTGGTTTCGGTAGTCGGAACGACGTTTTGTCCGGCTTGAACGGCTTCGATGGATTTTTGAATGGCATCGCCTTCGGCGCGTGCGAGGACGTCGTTTTCAAAGTACAGGGTCAGGTTGCTTTGTTCTTTGATGATGCCGTTGCGGCTGGTGTTGAAAGTGTAATCCCAGCGGTCGGCATGGAAGGCGTCGCGCAGGAGCGGCGTACCGAGCAGCAGTTGGACTTGGTCGCGGGTCATACCTTGGCGCAGGGAAACCACGGCGCGGGGATTGAGCTCGTTACCTTGAATGATTTTGAGTTTGTAGGATGGAAAGTTGGATACGCGCTCGGCACTGCATGAGGCCAGACCTAAAATAGCGGCGATGGCAAGGCATAAGGCTTTATTCACGGGCTTACCTTTCTGTGTCATTTCGGGAAAGATGTTTATCATCGCTTGAATATTTTTAAAAAGCAAACGATAATCATCTTCTTAATTTTTCTTTTCGCCGATTTTCAATTGCAAGACCGGCGGCAGATTGCCGCCCTTTAACGGCCCAATAGTGGGCAAACGGGCGGAAAGTGCGTATTATAACGGTTATTACCTTACAGGGATATTGAATATTATGGAAAAATTCAGCAACATTGCGCAATTGAAAGACAGCGGTTTGAAAGTTACGGGCCCACGTTTGAAAATTTTGGACTTGTTCGAGACTCATGCCGAGGAGCATTTGAGTGCGGAAGATGTGTACCGTATCCTGTTGGAAGAGGGCGTGGAAATCGGCGTGGCGACGATTTACCGTGTGTTGACCCAGTTTGAACAGGCCGGCATTTTGCAACGCCACCATTTTGAAACCGGCAAAGCGGTTTACGAATTGGACAAAGGCGATCACCACGACCACATCGTCTGCGTGAAATGCGGCGAAGTAACCGAATTCCACAATCCGGAAATCGAAGCGCTGCAAGACAAAATCGCCGAAGAAAACGGCTACCGCATCGTCGATCACGCGCTGTATATGTACGGCGTATGCGGCGAATGCCAAACCAAAACCAAACGTTAATCAGTTTGTATGTTGATTTTTCAGACGGCCTTGGGCATTTTCAGCTTGAGGCCGTCTGAAACTTTATGGGCTTTACGATGAAGATTCCTTTTCTTGCGCCACGGGATTATCGTTTCCCCGACCCATCTTACGCTTTGGCAGTGTGTGATGGCTTGGTCGGCGTCAGCGGCGATTTGGATACGGGGCGGCTGTTGTCGGCGTATGGGCAGGGGATTTTTCCGTGGTTTAGCCGCGAGGGTTGGTTTTTCTGGTATGCGGTTGCGCCGCGAGCCGTGATTGTGCCGGAAAACCTGCATATCAGCCGCTCTTTGGCAAAAACTTTGCGCCACAAGCCGTATCGGGTAACGGTCAACCGCTGTTTTGAAAAAGTAATTACCCATTGCGCCAATGTGCCGCGTCCGGAACAGGACGGAACGTGGATAGAACCAGCGTTTCAGACGGCCTATTTGAAGCTGCACCATCAGGGGCATGCGCATTCGTTTGAATGCTGGCTGCCGGACGAACAAGGCGAAATGCAGTTGGCAGGCGGGTTTTACGGCGTGCAAATCGGCTGCGTGTTTTATGGCGAGTCGATGTTTGCTTTGCGTCCCGATGCGTCAAAGATTGCGTTTACCTGCGCCGTCCCGTTTTTGTCGGATTTGGGCGTTGCGCTGATAGACTGTCAGCAGGATACGGAACATATGCGCCGTTTCGGTTCGCAGTTGATGGATTTTGCCGACTTTCAGACGGCCTTGAAGGATTTGAACGCGAAACCGTTAAAGCGGAATATCGAAGGCGGCATGGTGGCTGAAAATCTTCTGCAAAAGATTGGCGGCGAAGATTGATTTATAGACACGGGGTGTCGGCAGAATCGACAGCCTGCATATTGTGATTGGGAAACCGGTTGGAAAATAAATACGATTCAACTCTCTTGAACAGGCCGTCTGAAAATCTTGGCTTAGCCGAAATCCAGCCGTGTAACGCTTAGTGCTAATCATGTTAATAGCTGACGAAATCGCTTTTACATGGCAAAATAACGAGTTAAATATTTGTAATAGGGCGGCCTGAATAGGTTTCAGGCGGCCCTGATCTCTTGAAGGAAGCAACATGTCTTTGCAAAACATCATTGAAACGGCTTTTGAAAACCGTGCCGAAATCAATCCGAATACCGTTACCCCGGAAGTGCGTGAAGCGGTTTTGGAAACCATCCTCCAACTCGATTCCGGCAAACTGCGCGTTGCCGAGCGTTTGGGTGTGGGCGAATGGAAAGTCAACGAATGGGCGAAAAAAGCCGTATTGCTGTCTTTCCGCATTCAGGACAATGAAATCCTTAACGACGGTGTGAACAAATACTTCGACAAAGTGCCGACTAAATTTGCCGATTGGTCTGAAGACGAATTCCGCAGCGCAGGTTTCCGCGCAGTTCCGGGTGCGGTTGCCCGCCGCGGCAGCTTTGTAGCGAAAAATGTCGTGTTGATGCCTTCTTATGTCAATATCGGCGCATACGTTGACGAAGGTGCGATGGTCGATACTTGGGCGACTGTCGGCTCTTGTGCGCAAATCGGTAAAAATGTGCACTTGAGCGGCGGCGTCGGCATCGGCGGCGTACTCGAGCCTCTGCAAGCCAGCCCGACCATTATTGAAGACAACTGCTTCATCGGTGCGCGTTCTGAAATTGTTGAGGGCGTGATTGTCGAAGAAGGCAGCGTGATTTCTATGGGCGTGTTCATCGGTCAATCCACTAAAATCTTTGACCGTACTACCGGCGAAATCTATCAAGGCCGCGTACCGGCCGGTTCGGTTGTCGTATCCGGCAGCATGCCTTCCAAAGACGGCAGCCACAGCCTCTACTGTGCGGTTATCGTTAAACGCGTGGACGCGCAAACCCGTGCGAAAACCAGCGTGAACGAATTGTTGCGCGGTATCTAATCGGATAACGATGACGCCGACCGAGGATGAGTGGCAAAGCCTGCTTTACGGTCGGGTTTGAACACAAAACAGGCAGAATGTTCTGCCTGTTTTTTATGGCTTAAAGGCCGTCTGAAATTGTTTCAGACGGCCTTTTGTTTTTGATGATGGGTTGTTTAAAGATAATTGAAAGGAACGAAAATCCCTGTCTGAAATTATGCTTTCGGCCAGTCGGCGCAATAGTATTGCCAATAGATTTCGATAAAAGGAATCTCGCCGTAATCGCACAACCACGGTTTGGCGCGTGTGGTGTAGTGGATAACGGGTGGGACGGTGTCGGGTTTGGGGAATACTTCGTTGAGGTTTCGTTTTTGGAAGTATTCGACTGCGCCGGTTTGGAAGTTCCAAGATTCTTCTAATTGCAGCCAGTTTTTTTGAAATACGGTGTTTAGAAAGCATTGGTCGCCATAGGGTACGGCTTCGTTGAGGCAGGCAGCGGTTTTCAGCAGTTGCGCCGCGATATTGTGTTCCCGCCATTGCGCCAAGTCGGCCAACAGCATGCCTGAATTGAAATAGGGCGTGGTGTGCAGGCCGGTCGGGTGATTCCATTCGGTACGGGCAAAAAAGGAATCTTGTACCGCCGCAACGGGATAGCCGCGCATATCGAGGTTGAACAAATCGTGTAAGGATTGGGTAACCACCATATCGCTGTCAAGATACAGGGCGCGGTCGACAGGTAGATGTTGCATCATCAGGCGGAAAAATGCGGCATCTGAAATATGGGACAAGCGGCGATATTGGCTGAAATCGACTTCGATTTTGACATCATTCAGGCGGTTGCCGCTGGCCGCGAGCTTTTGGTTGGTATAGTCGATCCATTCCCGCCTGAAGGTATTGTGCATGAGGTAGAAATCGACATTTGTGTTGTGGGTACAGATGGATTTCATCAGGGTATGAACCTGCTCGGCATAGCCGGTATCGGCGGCAAGGACGATAGTGATGTTGCTCATTGGTTAAATTCCCTTTATTTGCAATGTCTTAAATTTTGTCAGGCATTTTCTTGGTCTTGTGCGGTCGGTAAGGTGGCGTGATCTTCGTTTTCTGATACGGCTTTTTCTAATAAATCCCGTTGCAGCTGTTTACCGGCTTTGATGCCCAATTTGCGCAGTTTTTCGGTGCTGCTGATGAGGTTGCCCCTGCCGGAAACCAAGCGGCCATAGGCCGTCTGAAACTGGGATTGTGCCTGACCAAGCGCTTTATTAATGCCGTCCATGCTTTCGACAAAGCCGACAAATTTGTCATAAAGTTTGCTGCCTGCCTCGGCAATGGCCAGCGCGTTTTGGTTTTGCTGCTCATTGCGCCAGATGTTGGCAACGGTGCGCAGGGTAGCGAGCAGGGTACTGGGGCCGGTCAGCATGATGCGTTTGTCGAAACACTCTTGGAAGAGGTTTGGATCGTGTTGCAGGGCGAGGAGGTAGGCCGGTTCGACAGGAACGAACATAAAGACGAAGTCCAACGTTTTGACGCCCTCAAGGTCGGTGTAATCCTTCGCAGCCAAGCTTTTGATGTGGGCGCGGATACTGGCGACGTGGTTGGCAAGCTCGCGTTCTGCTTCTGCGCCGGTGCTTTGCGTATAGCGGACGTAGGCAGTCAGCGATACTTTGGAGTCGATGACGATTTGTTTGTTGTCGGGCAGATTGATGAGGACGTCGGGCTGGAGGCGGCGTTGGGTACCGTCTGCTTCGTGGCGGACGCTGGAAGCTTGAACGATGTATTCGCGGCCTTTTTGCAGGCCGGAGTTTTCCAATACGCTTTCCAAAATCATCTCGCCCCAGTTGCCTTGGGTTTTGTTTTGCGTGCCGGTCAGTGCGGTGGTCAGTGCTTTGGCATCGTGGTGGAGCTGGGTGTTGAGCGTTTGCAGGCGTTTGAGCTCGTTTTCAATGGTCAGGCGTTCTTTGGCTTCTTTTTCATAAGTCTGCTGAACCAGCTCGCTGAAGCCGTGTATGCGTTCGTTGAGCGGATTGAGCAGTTGCTGGAGATGGTCGTGGTTTTGTTCGGTAAAGCGGCGGCTTTTCTCTTCCAGAATAGTGTTGGCGAGGTTTTGGAACTGGTCGCTCAGGTTTTTACGCGCATCTGCCAGCAGGGCCAGCTTTTCTTCGGCAGCCTGACGGTCTTTTTCCGATTGGGTGTTGAGGCGCTCGTTTTGGACTTGAAGCGCGTGGTTTTGCTCCAAAAGGGTGGCGTATTCTTGTTTCAGACGGCCTTTTTCGGCTTCCTGTTGCTGTAAAAGGCTGTTTTTGTCATCGATATTGGCTTTTTCTTGGGTCAGTTGTGTGGAGAGGCGTTCGTTTTGGACTTGCAGCGCATGGTTTTGCTCCAACAGCGTGTCGTAGTCTTGTTTCAGACGGCCTTTTTCCGTTTCCTGTTGTTGCAAAAGCGTATTTTTATCCGCACTCAATGCCTGTTCTTGAACCAGCTGCGTGTTTAGGCGTTCGTTGTTGATTTGCAGGTTTTGCGCGCTTTGCTGCCATTTTGCACATTCGTGTTTTAAAGCTTCGGCTTCGGCCTCGCAATCTTGCAGATAGGCAATCTGTTTTTCGGCTGCGGCAAAGCGGTTGCCCGTTTCCTGCAATTCGTCTTGCAATTCCTGCACGGTATGGCGGCTTTGCGCCAAATCCGCCGCAGTTTGAGCCTGCACCTGTTCGGCAAACTCATGCAGGCGGCGGCTTTCGGCCAATTCTTGCAAAACAATAAAGTGTCGGCTTTGGGCTTGGTAGCGTGTTATCAGCCAAGCAAACAGCGCGCCGATAAAAAATGCGGCCGCGCCGGTCAGGATTAGGGTGTTGTTCATGCTGGAAATAGTCAATACGCAGAATGTTTCACTATATCATATATTTGCAGCGCATTTTATGGTCGGATATGCGCTAGAAACGCGTATTTTCTTTAAAAGAAGCTATCAAAGATATTGATTTTGACTAATCAAAGCTTTGGTTTGCGAAAAAGATAGGTTTATAACATTTTGAATTTAAAATAATATTTAATTTAGAGTGCAATTTTGCAACAAAAAAAGGAGGGATTTTATGGACGCAGCAAGATACGTTTGTAGTGTGTATGTAATTAAGACATCGGTGTCATTGAAAAAGACATCGGTGTCATTTTCAAAAAAAAATATAAATTAACTAAAATCTTTATTATGTATGTTTTTAGTATTTTATCTTTACGAAAAAGTTGTATTAATTAACGATTAACACGGTATGATTCGTCCTGTCGGCAGCGTAGATGCCGGCGAAAAAAATGTGTATGTTGTTAAATAACATTTTGTATCTATGAAAAAGGACTACTTAAAATGGCACATTTAATAACGCTTGCCGCCGCTTATTTAATCGGCATGTCGGGGATACCGGCCTCCGCCCTCGGCGTCGCCTATAATATTGAAACGGTAGTACACAAATAATTCAATTATAAACGAATTGATTACAATACTTCAGAAAACGCAACTTAGGCCGTTTTTCGGCCGACAAACAAGAAAGTGAGATAAACAATGAAAACTTTAATCAAACTGGCAGCAGCCTCTTTAATCGGTATGTCCGGCCTGACTGTTGGCGCAACCAATATCGCCCACAATATGGCTGATGCCGACAAATAAAAATACACAACACACCCTTAAATACACAGAAAAGAGTTAAAATGAAAACATTAATCAAATTGGCCGCGGCTTCTTTGATCGGCATGTCCGGTTTGACAGTTGGTGCAACCAAAATCGCAAAAAATATGGCAGAAGCTGCCAATAAATAAACGCAAGTGAAATTAAGCTTGTTTTGGTGATAAAAAAGGCCGTCTGAACATTCAGACGGCCTTTGTATTTGATGGCAAACCGTTTTATTTGCCGATACAGAAGCGCGAGAAAATCACGCCCAGTAAATCGTCGGCGGTGAATTCGCCGGTGATTTCGCTGCAGGCGTTTTGGGCGAGGCGCAGGTGTTCGGCGAAAAGCTCGATTTGGTTGTTGTTGCAGAGGGCGGCATTTTCCAGCTCGGCTTCGGCTTCGTGCAGGGCGTTGAGGTGGCGGCTGCGGGCGAGGAACAGGCTTTCGCTTTCGCCCTGCCAGCCGACTTCCTGCAACAGCGCGTGTTTGAGCAAATCGAGACCCGCGCCGGTTTTGGCGGACAGGCTGATGACGGTGTCCGCACCGGTTTGCGCGAGGCTGTCTGAACGGACGACGACGGGTTCGCCGGTCAGGTCGGCTTTGTTGTGGATTTCGATTTTTTTCAAACCTTCGGGCAGGCTGTTCAAAATGGCTTGGGTTTTGGCGTTCACGCCTTCGCGCGGGTCAATCAGAATCAGGGTGACATCGGCTTCGGAGACGGCTTTGCGGCTGCGTTCGATGCCGATTTGTTCGACCACGTCGTCGGTTTCGCGCAGGCCGGCGGTGTCGATAATGTGGACGGGCACGCCGTCGAGGGTGATTTGTTCGCGTACGGTGTCGCGGGTGGTACCGGCGATGTCGGTTACGATGGCGATGTCGTCGCCCGCCAAGGCGTTGAGCAGGCTGGATTTGCCGACGTTGGGCGCACCAACGAGGACGACGTTCATGCCTTCGCGCAAAATTGCGCCTTGTTCCGCACTGGCGAGGACGGTTTTCAGACGGCCTTGCAGGGCTTGGAGCTTGCCGCGCGCGTCGGCGGCTTCGAGAAAGTCGATGTCTTCTTCGGGAAAGTCCAGCGTGGCTTCGACCAGCATCCGCAAAGTAATAAGGTCGTCCACCAGCTCGTGTATGTGTTGGGAAAACGCGCCTTTGAGCGAGCGCAACGCCATGCGCGCGGCGGACTTGCTGGAGGCGTCGATGAGGTCGGCGACGCTTTCGGCTTGGGCAAGGTCGAGTTTGTTGTTGAGGAAGGCGCGTTTGGTAAATTCGCCCGGCTCCGCCATGCGCGCACCCAGTTCGAGGCAGCGCGAGAGCAGCATGTCCATCACGACTGGGCCGCCGTGTCCCTGCAATTCAATCACGTCTTCGCCGGTGAAGCTGGCGGGGGCGGCGAAGTAGAGCAGGATGCCGTTGTCTATCGGCTGCCCGTCGCCGCCGAGAAAGTCAGTGTAAAGCGCGGTGCGCGGTTTGGGCGTTTTGCCGCCGCTGAGGGTTTGCGCCAAAGGCAGCAGGTTTTTGCCGGAAAGACGGATCACGCCGACGCCGCCGCGTCCGGGTGCGGTAGCGATGGCGGCGATGGTGGGTTGGGTTGCGGACATGAGAACTCGCGTATAGATAAATTTAATGTGCGTATTATAGCAAAAGGCCGTCTGAAACTTTGGGTTTCAGACGGCCTTTAAATTAAGACGATTAAACAGCGGCGACGGTAAAGCGTTCAAACAAATGCGCTTTGTTTTCCACATCGTCGGCGATGGCGACTGCCAAATCTGCCACGCTGATGCCTGCCGGAATTTCACCGTCCATCAGCAAATCGTCTTTGCCCAAGCGGTATTTGCCGGTTTTGTCTTCGCTGAAACCGCCGGTAACACCCAGTCGTGCCGGAGGGGAAACGAAAGACCAGTTCACGTCGCGGCGCGGCAGGAGTTCTGCCAAAAGATGGCGTGCGGCATTGGCGCCGTCGAAAATTTCTTTCGGGAAGTCAGGCGTATCGATAAGTTGCAAACCGGGTGCCACATACAGGCTGCCTGCGCCGCCGACGATTAAGAGATATGGCACTTGCGCTGCTTTTGCCGCTTCGACAATATTGTTTGCGCCGCGTGTGAAATCCGCGCCGATGTTGGGATTGTTCCAACCCGGGTTGAAGGCGCTGACTACGGCATCAAAACCGGCCAGTTTGTCGGCAAAATCTGCCGCGTTGACATCTGCGGAGACAGCGGCAACATTTTGCGCTTGGAAAACTTTGTCCGTATTGCGGGCGAAAGCAGTTACTTCATGACCGCGACCTGCCAATTCTTGAACGACTGCGTTGCCGACATAACCTGTTGAACCGATAACTGCGATTTTCATGTTTGACTCCTTAGTGGAGTGTGATTGATTTGATGAGTGCATTGTAAGGCCGTCTGAAACGTTTGATAATCCCTGATTTACTGTTATTATTGTGAAGTTGAGCTAAACAATCGAAACAGAATGCAAGACATCAAACCCCTGCTTGTTTTCGCCGCCGTCCTCGAACACGGCAGCATGAACGCCGCTGCGGCCGCGCTGTGCATGACGCCGTCGGCGGTCAGCCAGCACATCAACCGCCTTGAAACCCTGCACGGCATCAAGCTGTTAAATCGCAGCACGCGCAGCCTTGCGCCTACTGATGCCGGCCGCGCATTGGGCGAATACTGCCGCCGCCTCGCCGCCACGCTTGCCGATACGCGTACCGTTATTGACAATCTGAAAACCGAACCCGTCGGCGAATTGCGTATTTCCCTGACTTCTACGGTCATTGAATCCCGCGCTTTTCAGACGGCGTTTTCGCGATTGCAAACCGAGTTCCCTAAAATCCGTCCCATCCTCAATTTCAGCGATACTTTGGACGACCTGCAACACAATCAGACCGACATCGCCATACGCGGCGGCGACCGGGCTTTGGATGATCCCAACTTGGTTGCGCGCCATCTCGTGACTTGGCCGTACATCATTTGCGCCGCGCCCGATTATCTCGACCGGCATCCGCCCATTACCCATCCATCGCAGCTTCATGCACACCGCTGGCTGCATTTTTTACCTGTCCGCACGACCTTGCAAAATGGTGAAGAAAGCTATTTCCTCGACGTCGCCGACAGCATTGCCTGTACGCATCTTGCCGCCGTGTGTAGCCTGACCGAAAGCGGTTTCGGTTTGTCTTTGCAAGTGGGCGGCGAAGTGAAGGAGAAAATTGCACAAGGCCGTCTGAAAGCGGTTTTGCCTGAATGGACATTGCCGCCGGTCAGCCTTTATTTGGTAACGCCTTATCGTGTGCAGTCTGCCAAAACCGAGGTTGCCGTGCGCATTTTTACCGAGAGTTTTGCCAAGGAAGGGGATTTATGAACGCGGAAAATTGGAGCGTTTACCTGATTTTGTGCGAAAACGGCGCGTTTTATTGCGGCATCAGCAACCGTCCGCAAGAGCGATTTGCGGCGCACTTGTCAGGAAAAGGCGCGAAATACACGCGTTTGAACAAGCCTGTCGAGATGCGCATCGTTTTAGACGGCCTGAACAAGAGTGAAGCGCTGAAACAGGAAATCGGCATTAAGAAATTGACGGCAGAGCAGAAGCGGGGATTGTGGGCTGAAGCTGAAACATTGGCAAAAGACTAATGGCGGGACTGAATTAAATTGTAGTCGGGATATGAAAAACTCTATAAACAAGTAGGCCTGCCGGTGTCTTTTGCATGGCCAAGCGGCAAATGTTTATTAACATGATTCAAAAAGGCCGTCTGAAACCTGATTGGGATTCAGACGGCCTTTTTGGGATGGGGATGGCTTTCAGGTTGACGCTACTAATGGAGAAGTCGGTAAAAGTTGAATTCTAAAGGAAACTTTGAAAATAAAATGAGTAACTGCTTGAACAATAAAATGAAAGTTATCGCGCTTCATGACAAATGGGGTGAACTTCTATCCGAGTAGAGAGGTGGTGTCAATATATTTTTCCTGTTTTTGAGACAAAATCTGATTTATACCAATATTTATTATAGTGTAGGTCGAAAGTATTAGTTTCTATGCTAGAATTTTTAAGCTGTTTATATAAAACAGTGATTTAAACTAAAACTAAGGAAAGACCGAACATGAACAAATTACTGATTGCCGTAATGATGATGGCTGGTTTGACAGCTTGTTCCCAAGAGGCTAAACAGGAGACTCAAGAGGCTGCTCAAGCCGTTGCATCTGAAGTTAAAAACGAAGTTGCTTCTGCTGCCGATGCGACTGCGTCTGCCGCTCAAGAAGCTGCCGATAAGGTTGAAGCTGCCGCCAGCAAAGCAGAGGAAGCCGCTAAACCTGAAGAAGCCGCCAAGCCTGAAGAAAAAACTGAAGCGCCTGCTGCTGAAGCCAAACCTGCAGAATCCGCCAAAGTGGACGGCAAAGCTGTTTATGAAGCGAACTGTAAAGCATGTCACAGCGGCTTGATTCCCGGCGCTCCTGCCGTAGGCAAAAAAGAAGACTGGGCGCCTCGCATTAAACAAGGCAAAGACACCTTGCACAAACATGCCCTCGAAGGCTTCCAAGCCATGCCTGCCAAAGGCGGCAACGGCAGCTTGAGCGATGATGAAGTGAAAGCCGCAGTTGACTACATGGCCAACGAATCCGGCGCTAAATTCTAAATCGTACCGATTGAAACGCACCTTGCAACAAGGTGCGTTTTTTATGGGCGGGCGGATGAAAGTTGAAATAGGGCCGATAAACAGGCAAAGGCCGTCTGAAACATTTTATTTTGAAGCGCAATCGGCTAAAATCAGGCGAATTATTTTATGCAGGAGCAAACCATGAGCAATCAACACGACAACGTAGATGCCGGCGAAATCGCCAAGTTCAGCCAAATCGCCGACAAATGGTGGGATAAAAACGGCGAATTCAAGCCCCTGCATGACATCAACCCCTTGCGCCTCGACTATATCGACGGCTATGCCGGATTGGCAGGCAAACGCGTGTTGGATGTAGGCTGCGGCGGCGGTATTTTGTCGGAAAGCATGGCCAAACGCGGCGCAGAACACGTGACCGGCATCGATATGGCGGAAAAATCCCTGCAAACCGCCGCTGCCCATGCGGCCAGCCAACACGTTGCCAATATCGATTACCGCTGCATCCGCGTTGAAGACCTCGCCGCCGAGCAGCCGCACAGCTTCGACGTGGTAACGTGTATGGAAATGATGGAACACGTTCCCGATCCAGCCGCCATCGTTCAAGCCTGTGCGAAACTGGTCAAACCCGACGGCATGGTGTTTTTCTCCACCATCAACCGCAATCCCAAATCTTATCTGCATCTGATTGTCGGTGCGGAATATCTGTTGAAATTCGTCCCCAAAGGCACGCACGACTGGAAAAAATTCATCACGCCGGCAGAACTCGCGCGTATGTGCCGCCAAGCCGGATTGGATACCGTCGGCAGCAAGGGCATGACCTACAATTTGTTGAGCGGCCGTTATTCCTTGTGCGACTCGACCGAGGTCAACTACATGGTGGCCTGCCGTCCGGCGTAAGGTTACACGGATAAAACACACGGGCTTGCCCGATATTTGAAACAGTATGTCAAAAGCAGCTCGATACAAATATCGGTAAGGCAAATCAGGCTGTCTGAAAAGAAAAAAGGCATATGCGATACATGCCTTTTTTGTATGTGTAGAGAGGTTGTCGCCCTTATTCCGTCCAAGACGAATACGGATGTTTGCTTAAATACGCATTGGTGAATTTTCCGTCTGCCGTGATTTCCTTGCCCAGCCAAGACGGTTTGGGAAACTCAGTATCTTCAGACGGCAATTCGATTTCCGCCACAATCAAGGGCGCATTGTCGCCGAAATATTCGTCGATTTCATACACAAAGCCTTCAAATTCGACACGATAGCGGTATTTTTCCATTTTAAACGGGCACATATCCGCCATCATCGCTTGCGCGTGCGCCAGCGGGATTTCGTATTCAAACTCGCTGCGCGTCATGTCGGAAATATAGCCTTTCAGGGTCAGCCATGCTTGCGAATCGATAATCCGCACGCGGATGGTGCGCTCTTTTTCCACGCTCAAATAGCCCTGTTGCAACACCAGCGGCTCGCTTGCGGCTTCGCGCCAACTGTCATCCGCCAGCAAAAAGCGGCGTTCGATTTCGACCGTCATGAATTTTTTCCTTATTTACCAAACAGGCCGTCTGAAGATTAAAACGGCTTGAAAACCACCATATAAAGCGCGGCCACCATCATCAATACGGGGAGTTCGTTGAATACCCGATACCAGCGGTGCGAATACACATTGCTGCCATTTTGAAAACGGCGCAGCAGCAGACCGCAATAAAGCTGGTAAGCCAAGAGCAGCAAGCCGCACAATAATTTAACCGCCAGCCAGCCGTTGCCCCACCAATTGTTTACAAACCCGATGGCCGCGCCGAATATCAGCGTTCCCCAGCCCAAAGGCGACATAAAGCGGTACAGCCGCCGCGACATATCCGTCAGCCGTACATATTCCACGCTGCCGGGCTCTAATTGCGCCAGATTCACATAAATCCGCGGCAGATAAAACAGTCCGGCAAACCAAGAAATTACAAAAAACACATGCAGCAGCTTAAACCACAAATACATTTCAGACGGCCTCAAAACCTAAAACCATTATTTTATCCGCAATACGGCCCGAGCCAAAACAAAATAGTCAAAACAATCCGATTTAGTGCGCCGCAACAATGTGTTGCAGGCATGATTTTACCCAAAAACCAAATTGTAAATTTCGCAACAATATGCAAGTTGAGATATGCACGATGCAAAAAACTTGTTAGAATCCTATGCTATTTAATTATAAAAACATTATGGACGGAAAACATGAAACAATTTGAAATCAGCAACAGCGTCAGGAAAGAGCTTAGCAACTACCTGAATACGCGCAATCTAAACCTCAAAGCCGCCATGGACAATGAAACAACCAATGGCGAAGTCGCGGCCATCGTTCATGCAGGATTGCCGGCGATGATTCGGAAAATCTATTCTTTGGAAAAAATGAAAACCTTTTTCTGGACGAAAAAAGATTTGATGATGGAATTTATCAATATGCGCTTGGATGCCGGCGATAAAAAGGGCAAAAACTAAATTTAGCGTTGAGCAGGGGGAGATAGGGTTTGAAATGCGGACTTCTGTTTTTCTCGAAGTCTTGTTAGGGACAGGGCTTACTCATTGTTCCTAATCAGTTTTGACAACCGAAAGGCCGTCTGAAATTCAAATGATAGGGCATGGGGAACATGCCCTGTTTTTATGAGTGGCTTGTCTGTCTTTGGAAATAAAAGAACTATCTCTTAACTAATCCTTGATAGAATAAGATTATGTTCAAGGTTTGGAATTCTTTTTATCTTGCGCTTCTGCGGCGTTTCTTGCATTTTCGGGCATCAGCTGATAAAGCTCATCTAGTTCTTTCGGTTCGGTAATCGCTTTCTTCACAATGAAATTAATTAAGTCGAACATTTTGGCAGCAGCCCTATCAAAATCTACATCTGAAATTTGACCTGGATGAACGGCATTATTGCCGGTAATCCGCAAAGTATCGGCAACTTGGATGACTTGACCTGAGAATACACCTTTGTTTACTAGTGACCTGATGTCGGCATTGATATTTTTCCCTTCTTCTCCCAAATGAATACACAATTTTTGCAAGCCCAACCGCAATAATGCCGCTGCTCCTCTGGGCGATTGGATGAAAATTCGGGCGGCTTCTTCGTAGTCATTTTTGACATCTTCGGGCATATCTTTGATTGGAAGTGGAGCAGATCCGCAATTTGGGTAGAGCATTTCGCCTTCAGTCGGAAAAGTAAAATGATCATGATCAGTCGCTGTTTGGGTTACTCTCCAAAGGCTATATTTTGAGCAATAAGCACAAGTAGCTTGGAAATAAACAAGATCGTCTCTAGACAACCATTTCATATGAGCAAATGCTCCGCAGTGCGGGCAATTAAAAGCCCCTTTCTTAAACTTAGGTGCTATGTATTCTGTCATTTCTAACATCTCCCTCTCAATGCTAACAAAACAATATTTATTGGTTTCGATAAAGGCCGTCTGAAAAATTTTCAGACGGCCTTTTTATTACGTCAATCTTCCAGTTAAGCTGCGTTGTCGAAACCGCTGTGGCGGAGCAGGGCATCCAGGCTTGGTTCGCGGCCGCGGAAGGCTTTGAAGGATTCGGCTGCGCTGCGCGAACCGCCGACTGCCAGTATTTCTTTCCAGAAGCGGCGGCCGGTTTCGGCAACGTCGTCGCTTTCTTCAAAAGCGGCGTAAGCGTCTGCACTCAAAACTTCCGCCCATGCGTAGCTGTAATAGCCTGCGGCGTAGCCGCCGGCGAAGATGTGGCTGAAGCTCAAGGCAAAGCGGTTGTATGCCGGCGGCTGGGTAACGGCGACTTCTTGACGCACTTTGTCCAAGATTTGCGGCCATTCTTTCAGACGGCCTTCATCTTCCTGATGGTAGATTTCCATGTCGAAGAGGGCAAATTCCATTTGACGGACGAGGAACATACCGCGTTGGAAGTTTTTGGCCGCGTGCATTTTGTCGAACAGCTCTTTCGGCAATACCGCGCCGGTTTCTTCGTGCGAGGACATTTGTGCCAATACGTCGTATTCCCAAACGAAGTTTTCCATGAATTGGCTAGGCAGTTCGACCGCGTCCCATTCGACGCCGTTGATGCCGGATACGCCCACTTCGTCAACTTGGGTCAACAAGTGGTGCAGGCCGTGGCCGGTTTCATGGAAGAGGGTGATGATTTCGTCGTGGCTCAAACGCGCCTCTTTGTCGCCGACCGGAGGGGTGAAGTTGCAGACGAGGTAGGCGGTCGGCAGTTGCAGCGTACCGTCGGCAAAACGGCGGCGACTTTTATAGCCGTCCATCCATGCGCCGCCGCGTTTGCCTTCGCGTGCGTACAAGTCCATGTAAACGCCGCCGATGGTTTGGCCGTCTTGCTTCAGCTCGAAATAGCGCACGTCTTTGTGCCAAACGGGGACGGTTTTTTCAGCCAGCTCGATGCCGTAGAGTTTTTTGATTTGGGCAAATAGGCCAGCCAATACTTTGCTGATAGGGAAGTATTTTTTCACTTCGGTTTCGCTGAAGGCATATTTGGCTTGGCGCAGTTTTTCGGCGGCGTAGCTCAAATCCCAAGATTGCGGATCTTCGATATTCAGGCTCTCGCGTGCAAAGGCTTTGATTTCGGCAAAGTCTTTTTCGGCAAACGGTTTGGCGCGGCGGGCAAGGTCGTGCAGGAAATTCAGAACCTGTTCGGGCGTATCCGCCATTTTGGTTGCCAGCGACAGCTCGGCGTAGGTTTTGAAGCCAAGCAGTTTGGCGGTTTTCAACGCGTTTGCAAGCGTTTGTTCGACGTTGGCCGTGTTGTCGAATTTGCCTTCGTCAGACAATTCGCTGGCACGGGTAACATAGGCGCGGTAGATTTGTTCGCGCAGTTCGCGGTTGTCGGCGTATTGGATAACGGCAAGGTAGTGCGGAATCTGCAGGCCGATTTTGTAGCCTGTTTTGCCTTCGCTTTGCGCGGCGGCGGCAAACATGGCGAGGGAGTCTTCGGGGATGCCGGCAAGCGGCGCGGCATCGTCAAAGTAAATGCCGAAAGCGTCGGTCGCGTCTTGGACGTTTTGTGCGAATTTGGCACCCAGTTGCGCGCCTTCGGTTTGCAGTTGCGCCAGTTCTGCCTGCTGTTCGGGCGGTAATTCGGCACCGCTGAGGACGAAATCGCGCAAGTCGTGGTTGAGCTTGGTTTGCTGCGCAGGGGAGAGGGTGTTGAATTCGGCAGAATTTTTGATGATTTTGAAGCGGTTGTACAACTCGATGTCTTGACCGATTTCGGTGAAGAAAATGGTGATTTCAGGCATCAATTCGTTGTATACGGCACGCAGCTCGGGCGTATCGACCACGGAGTTGAGATGGGAAACCACGCTCCAAATGCGGCCGACGCGTTCGGTAATGTCGGTTAGTTTTTCGACGGTGTTGGCCCAGTCGGTGTGCGTTTGCGCTTTGATGGCGGCGATTTGCTCGCGCGCTTCGGCGATGGCGGTTTGCAGGGCGGGTTTGATGTCTTCGGTTTTGATTTGGTCGAAACGGGGTTCTTCGCCCAAGTGGAGCAGGACGTTGTCGTTCATATGGTTTCTCCTGAATAAGATGGATTCAGACGGCCTTGTGGCCGTCTGAAAAGAAAACGATAGGCGTTATATGGTGGCAGACAGGCAGAATTAAAGTATTCCGCCTGCCTGTCGGCCAATCTTATTCTGCGCCGCGCGGATTGGCGTGCAATGGCGCAGCCAGCTCGAGGCGCATGGTGGTGCCTTCTGGGGCATAAACCGCATTGGCAACATTGGTTTGCAGGGATTCGGCAAACGAGCCGCGATACACTTTTGCGCCTTGGTGGGTCAGGTTGGATTGTACGTCGACGTACACTTCGCCGCCGATTTGACGCCAGAGGTGGCAGAAGGTGTAGTCTTCGGACAGGTAGCGTTTGCTTTCAGGATCGACCATGCAGTCGAAGAAGCGGTAGTGCAGGCCTTTGTTTTCCGGGCTGTAGTCGCTGTCGGAGACGTAGTTCAACTCGGGGTAGGCCTCTATCATTTTTTCAAATACGCTACGTTTGATAACCATGAAGCCGGTTGGCGCGTCATGAACTTTCATGAAGCCTTCTTCATCCACTTTCAGGACGATTTCACCGTTTTCGTTTTTGTCGTTGGTGTTGACGGTGTAAGAAGTGTACATGCGCTCGAAGTCGGCTTGGGTCATGCCGGCCGGAAGGCCTGCTTCAGGCCAATTCTCGCGTTTGAGCGGATAAACGCCGGCTACAACGTCTTTGTCGGCCAAAAGCAGGCGGTAGAATGAATCGGGAGAGAAGCCGATGTCGGAGTCAATCCAAAATAAATGCGTCCATTCTTTGTTTTCCAAAAATCTGGCCACGCAGTTGTTGCGCGCGCGCGTAATCAGGCTTTCGCCGCGCTGCATCATCACTTGAAGCGGCAGGCCGAGGGAGGCGTTGGTGTGGACGATGTTTAGAAGTGAGAGGGTATAGTTGTGGAAATATTTGCCGTCATGGCTGGGGGTCATGATTACAGGGTACATTTCGGCAAGGGCTGATTCGGGCAACATGAGTTTTCCTTATTGTTGATTGTGAATTTGGGTATTGTAAGGGATTTGATAGTATATATAAACTGGGCTATTTTAATTTATTGATTAATCGGCATTGCGTGCGCAAGAATTCGTCCAAAATCGCCTGTTGGATTTCCAAGCGTTTGGCCACGGGCGAGGCAAAGCGCACGATGATGTTGTACACCTTGTCATCATGTGGCACGCGGGATACACGCGGTTGTGCGGCGGGCGTGATAAACAACTTTTGGGTTTGCACGTTTTCCAAATGCTGCTTGATGGCAGGGACATAAGGCTCGCACAAGGGCTCAAGAACGTCTTTCAGACGGCCGATGATTTCGTCCGAATCCAAATGAATCGGCACGGGGATTTCCACTGTATGAATTACATAATCGCCCAAAATATTGTCGCGGCGCACGGGGTGGCTTAGAAGTAAGCTGTTGGGAAACGAGAGCGTTTTGCCGGAAAGCTGGCCAACCAACGGATTTGGGCCTATTTGCATCATCAGCGTGTTCAGCATATTGATATCGACCACCCGTCCGCGCAGGCCGTTGATTTCGATATAATCGCCGATGGAATATTGTTTAGTCACCGAGCGCAGGATGCTGCCGGACAAACACATAATCAATTCTTTGGTTGCCACCACAATCGCTGCGGCTACCGCAAACATCGACAACGCCAACGTTTGAATCTGCGCCGCCCAAATCATCGCCAGCCCGAACAAGAGCAGCAGCATGGTGATGTTGCGGCTGACCACCAGCGAACGGCGTTTGTTTTCAATGCTTAAATCCGGATGGCTGCGAAAATGAGCCGAGAGTAAAATGCTGCGCCCGGCAATGATGGCCACAATCATCAAAGCCGATTTGATGATTTCTTCACTGACAGGCAAAGCGTTTAGCCATTCCTGTATGGTGTTCCACATAATACTGTTTCCTTTCCCTTTTTAAGCCGTCTGAAAACCCACGCGTTCAAAAATTTCTGCCGCACACGCTTCCGATACCGCAAACAAAGTTGCCACACTGCCCAAAGCCCGTTGTGCTGCCACGCTCAAATCGTCGCGACATACTTCGCCCAGCCACTCAACCGGCCGCACCAGCGACATTTTCTCATCGTCCCATTGCGGACAATGTACTGCGCCGCCTGTAATCCTGCCGATCCGATAACGGCGCAGGGCAGGCGAGTAGGTCAGTACGGCATCTCCATCGGCCAACTCGTTGGCAAACCGCCACATCTGAGCCGCACCCGATTGCGCTGTTCTCAATTTCACATCCGGCACGGCCGAACGGTAAATATCCGTCAGTTTCTCACGGCCAAAACCCTTGGCCGCCGCTTCGGCCAGCATGGGCCAGGCCAACGCCGCCACGCCGCGCTCGAAAAATACATCATAAAGCGCACCTTGCGTGCTGCGAACCATATAAAGTCTGGCTTGTTTTCCCATTGCAGTACCTGTTTGTTTGAAGAATCCATCCCTTTGTTTCCATGTTACCTGTTACGGCTGAAAAATTCGATATTTTACATTGCCGGAAGGGTTTGAAGTTCTCGCTGAAAATAAATGAATTATAGATGAAAGGCCGTCTGAAAAATAAAATAGGCTTATATATCAACAGATGATATATCGTAACAATATATTAATAACTGTAAAATTTTTTACGTTTGTATCAAAAAAAAGATAAAATGAAAGAATCAATCGCGAAAGATTGCTATTCACTGAACATTAGGAGAGAAAAAATGACCTGTAAAACCCACGAACATCATGACCACGTCCACGGCGCAAACTGCGGCCACACTGCCATCAAACACGAAGACCACGTCGATTATCTGCACGACGGCCACCTGCACCATGAACACAACGGCCACTACGATGAACACGCCCTGAGCGTCAATGAAACCAATCCTGACGGCTGCCATCCGGTTGACACCTGTCACGGCCACGTTCACGGCGAAGGTTGCGGCCACGAAGCCGTACCGCACGGTGATCACGTTGACTACATTGTCAACGGCCGTTTGCATCACCAACACGGCGACCACTGCGACGACCACGGCCCGGTTGAAATCGTTAAATAAAACTGTTTTTCAGACGGCCTTTGATATGGGGCATCTGTAGGAAAAGGGGGTGTATTTTCACCCCCTTTTCATATATATTGTCGTACCCTACACTAAAACAGCCATTATTATGTTTGACATCATATTTGTATTGGTATTCGGCAGGCTCCAAGCCTCCGGAACACTGAATTTCCCCGATAGGCTTTATCCCATCTGGAAATGGGCGCTAGGCGCAGGCATGCTTTATGCCGCGATAGGGACAATGCTGGAATACGCTTTCTCCGGTTCCTTCTCCCTCGTCAGCTTTTTACTGATTATTGCCTTGTCATCCACCTGGTTCTCCTTGTATTTCAAACTGCTGCGGCTTACCTCCTCAAAAACTGTACTGAATCAATGTATTTACTGGGTGCTTGGCATTGTTTCGGCATTGTCGCTCCCCTTTGTTGTGGGTTATCTTTCCTTCAGATTTGCAGGGTTGTTGAGTTGGCTTTTGGGTAACCCATCAGATTGGGCAGAGGGTTGGACGGCAATATCATGCCGTAGACGAATTGAAGCAGTCCGCCCGCTACCATAGGCCATGTAAATGCCGGAAATATCAGGCTGATGGCGGCAAGTACGATGCTGATTCTGAACATCCATATCGCCGGATAATGCCCTTTTTCGGCATCATTGCACCGCTTTTCAAGCCAAGTGCTTTGATAGTGCAGTAGGCCGTAAAAGGCGATAGCAAAGACATACACGGAGCCTCCGACCTGACGGCTGAGGCTGCATTGATCCAAGCATGATTGGTTTATCCATAGCAATAGTGCGGACACTACACCTATGCCCAGCAAAATAGGCAGGTTTACTGCGGCAAAATGCGTACGGTTGACTCTGCGGTTGTCGAAGGGATCGGGTCTTTCGTCGTACAGGATGAAGCCGTCAGGATCTTCGGGGTATGTGCTCATGATGTGGTGAGTGATGATTTAGTTGTAATGCGGTGTTGTTTTGTGTTTTCAGACGACGTCTTTGAATTGTTTATCAAACGTTGTCTGAAAAACAAAGGTACAGCTTTGCATCTTATTGGCGATGCAGTTTAAGCAGCAGCTTTCCGTCGCTGTTTCAGACGGCCTTTAGTCTTACCAATTCACACGAACAGCCCTACTGCCGAGCAATGTTTCCAGTTCGTCAAACAAGGTGGTGCTTGGCGTTACCATCCATTTTGGCGCAATTTTCAATTTGCCTGATGCTTTGCCGTTGCTGTACGACAGTTGCAGCGGGATGTGCGACGTGTCGGGTAGGCGGTGGGCGGTGAGGATAGCGGCGAGGCGTTCGATGTCGTGGCCGGGGGCGAGGGCGAGACTGAGGCTGCGGGCGTAACGTTCGCGCGCCATTTGCAGGGTCATGACTTGGTTTGCCATGATGCGCAGTCCGTCGCCGCCGCCGTAGTCGTCGCGGCTGACTTTGGATTCGATAATCAGCACTTGGTCGGATTTGAGGTAGTCGGCGCAGTTTTCCAGCGTCTGTCCGCTGACCATGATTTCAATCTGCCCGCTCAAATCTTCGAGGCTGACGAAGGCGATTTTGCCGCGCTTGCCCATCATGGTTCGCACGGCGGTCACGAATCCGGCGAGGCGCACGCTGTCTTGCGGTTTCAGACGGCCTAATTTGGTCGGGGCGATTTGGCGGACTTCTTGCGCATACGGGCCGAAGGGGTGGCCGGACAGGTAAAAACCAATGACGGTTTTTTCTTCGGCGAGTTTTTCCGATTCGCTCCACATGGGTGCATCGATGAGCTGCACCGGTTCGATGGCGTCTTCCATCATGTCAAACAGCCCGCCCTGATTGGCGTTGGCGGCTTTTTGGTCGGCGTTGTTCATGGCGAGGTCGATGTTCGCCAAGAGCATGGCGCGGTTGGGTTCGATACTGTCGAACGCGCCGCCGCGTATCAGGGCTTCGAGGGTGCGGCGGTTCATGTGCTCTTTGCCGACGCGCTCGCAGAAGTCCAAGAGGCCGGTAAATTTGCCGCCGCTTTGCCGCGCGGCGATGATGGATTCGACGGCGGCTTCGCCCGTGCCTTTAATCGCGCCGAGTGCGTAGCGGATTTTCATGTTCGGATACGGCGTGAAGCGGTAGTCGGATTCGTTGATGTCGGGCGGCAGGAACTCGATACCGTTGGCGCGGCAGTCGTCGTAGAAATGCTTGAGCTGGTCGGTGTTGTCCAATTCAGACGACATGGTCGCCGCCATGAATTCGGCGGGATAGTGGGCTTTAAGCCATGCGGTCTGGTAGGAAATCAGGGCGTAGGCGGCGGCGTGGGATTTGTTGAAACCGTAGCCGGCGAATTTTTCCATGTAGTTGAAGATTTCGTCGGATTTTTCGCGCGAAATGCCTTGTTTTGCCGCGCCTTCGGCGAAGATTTCTCGGTGTTTCACCATTTCTTCGGGCTTTTTCTTACCCATGGCGCGACGCAGCAGGTCCGCGCCGCCGAGCGAGTAGCCGCCGATAATCTGCGCCGCCTGCATCACTTGTTCCTGATACACCATAATGCCGTAGGTCGGCGCAAGGATGCCTTCGAGCAGTGGATGGATGTATTGGAATTCCTGTCCCTTCATGCGCGCGACGAAGTCGGGGATGTTGTCCATCGGGCCGGGGCGGTAGAGCGATACGAAGGCGATGAGTTCTTCAAACTTGGTCGTGTGCGCCGTTTTCAGCATTTTTTTCATGCCGGTCGACTCGAACTGGAAGACGGCGGTGGTGTTCGCGTCGCGGAAGATTTGGTAGGTGGCTTGGTCGTCGAGCGGGATTGTGCCGACATCGACAATATCGCCGGTGGTGTTTTTGATGTTGTTCTGCGCCATTTCGATAATGGTCAGGTTGCGCAGCCCCAAAAAGTCGAACTTCACCAAACCCACGTCTTCTACGTCGCCCTTGTCGTACATGGATACGGGCGAGGCGGATTCGTCCGCCTGATACACGGGGCTGTAATCGGAAATCTTGCCCGGCGCAATCAACACGCCGCCTGCGTGCATACCCAAACCGCGCGTCAGGTCTTCCAGCTTTTTCGCCAGCGTAATCAGTTCGTCCGCTTCTTCCGCTTCAATCAATTCCTGAATCTGCGGCTCGGCTTCCATGGCTTTTTCCAAACTCAGGGGTTTGTTGGCTTCCAACGGAATCAGCTTGGACAGTTTGTCGCACAGCATGAACGGCAGTTCCAGCACGCGTCCCACGTCGCGGATCACTGCTTTGGACGACATCGTGCCGAAGGTGACAATCTGGCTGACCGCTTCCGCACCGTATTTCTCGCGCACATATTCAATCACGCGGCCGCGGTTTGCCTGACAGAAGTCCACGTCGAAGTCAGGCATGGAAACGCGTTCAGGGTTTAAGAAACGCTCGAACAGCAGCGCGTATTTCAGCGGATCAAGGTCGGTAATCTTCAATGAATACGCCACCAGCGAACCTGCGCCCGAGCCGCGTCCCGGTCCGACCGGACAGCCGTGCGTTTTCGCCCAGTTGATAAAGTCTTGTACGATAAGGAAATAGCCGGGGAATTTCATCTGGATGATGATGTTCAACTCAAAATCCAAACGTTCCTGATATTCCGGCATTTTTGCCGCACGCTCCGCCTCGTCGGGATAAAGCTGAACCATGCGTTCCTGCAAACCCTCGTTGGACAGTTTCACCAAATAATCATCCAGCGACAGGCCGTCTGGAGTTGGGAATAGCGGCAGGAAGTTTTTGCCCAATGTGATGTGCAGATTGCAGCGTTTGGCAATTTCTACCGTGTTTTCCAAGGCTTCAGGTAAATCGGAGAAACGTTCGGCCATTGTTTCCGGTGGAATGAAAAACTGGCTCGGCGTGAAATCGCGCGGACGTTTTTTGTCTGTCAGTACCCAGCCGCCAGCGATGCATACCCTTGCCTCATGTGCATTGAAATCATCGCTGCTCATAAACTGCGTCGGATGCGTCGCTACCGCCGGCAAACTCAATTCCTCTGCCAGTTTCACGCTGCCGGAAACGCAAGCCTCCCATTCAGGGCGTTCGGGCAGGCGTTGCAGCTCTAAATAAAACGCATCGGGGAACCACGCCGCATATTTCAACGCCGCCGCACGCGCCGCGTCTTCATTGCCGTTCAACAGATTCACGCCCACTTCGCCGTAATGCGCGCCGCTCAAACAAATCAAGCCACTGTTGTCGCCGTTTTCCAGCCATTCGGGATTGAGTTCTGCATGATGGATATTGCGGTCTTTGCCGACATAGGCCTCCGTCAAAAGCTCGCTCAAGCGCAGATAGCCCGCATCGTTGCGGATAATCAGCATGGCACGAAACGGCTTGTCGGGCGCATTCGGATTGCCTATCCACACGTCCGCTGCGCCGATGGGCTTAATCCCTGCACCGCGGCAGGCTTTATAGAATTTCACCAAGCCGAATTCGTTCATCAAATCGCTGATGCCCAAAGCAGGCAAACCGTATTCCTGCGCTTTGGCAATCAGTTTTTTAATCCGCACCATACCGTCGGTAATCGAGAATTCGGTATGCAGGCGCAGGGGGATGTAGGTCGGCTCGGTCATGGCAAAATCGGCGTGAACAATAAAAGGCGTATTGTAGCAGGGTTGGCAGCTAAAGGCCGTCTGAAAACCAAATGTAATGGGTTTGGATAAAGCAAATAAAACAGAAGGGGGCTTTCTTTCAGACGGCCATGTTAAAATATCGCCATTATTGAAAAGGATTAAATGATGGAAGCAACAGTCTATCTTGAAGACAATGAATACATCGCTTTATGCGATCTGTTGAAACTGGCCGGCCTAGCTGAAAGCGGCGGACAGGCAAAAGCATTTATCGCCGAAGGGCTGGTGTTGCGCAACGGCGAAACCGAAACCCGTAAAACCGCCAAAATACGCGGTGGCGAAGTGATTGAATTTGACGGCGCACGCTTGGAAATTGCCGATGGATACGACCCTGAAGAATAAAGCCGAAGCCATCTTGGGCGAATCGCTTTTAGACGAACCTGTCCGTCCCGAATCGTGGGAATGTTGTGGCAGCGAATGCGGCGATGCCTGTATTCAGACAATGTATTGGGTGGAAAAAGCACGCTATGACGCGCAACAGCGGAAGTTGAAAGAAGCTGGTTGGACTGATGGTGAAGATGAGGCAAAGTCCGTCTGAAAAAGGTTTGGTTGAATAAAACCATGTTTTTTAAGAATTTTCACTGATACGTCGTTGTTTTTAGTTTGCGATAAGAAAATAAAAGGCGCAATAAAAAAGGCATGTGCATACATACCCTTTGGAAAAGAGATAGAAAACGGCATTGTGGAAAACAAATGACGGAATAAGATTTGCGGTTGGTCAACTTATCTTATTCCGCCTTGTTTTACAATCACTCAGGCGATGTTTCACCTGCAAGATTCTCGATTTCTTCGCGATGCGCGTCAAACCATGAGCCGACCACTTGATTGACTTCGTCCATGCCTTGTTTTTTCAGGCTGGAGAACAGTTGAACGCTGATTTTTTGACGCTCGGTGTAGGGTTTGAGTGATTTTTTTACCGCCGCCAAAGTTTTAATCTGGTCGTTTTTAGACAGCTTGTCTGCTTTTGACAGCAGGATATGCACAGGACGGCCGGTGATGTGGAAAAAGTCCAGCATTTGAATGTCTAAAGCTTTGAGCGGATGGCGCGAGTCCATAATCAAAATCAGGCCGATCAGTTGGCGGCGTTGTTGCAGGTAGTCGCCCAAGAGTTTGACCCAGTGCGCACGGATGGCCTCCGGTACTTGCGCGTAGCCGTAGCCGGGCAAGTCGACCATGAAATTGCCGTTTTCCAGTTCAAAGAAATTGATGTGTTGGGTGCGGCCCGGTGTTTTGGAAACGTAGGCAAGGCGCACGTGATTGGTTAAGGTATTGATGGCGCTGGATTTGCCGGCATTGCTTCGG
Organism: Neisseria sp. HMSC068C04; assembly: GCF_001810105.1. NCBI lineage: Bacteria > Pseudomonadati > Pseudomonadota > Betaproteobacteria > Neisseriales > Neisseriaceae > Neisseria > Neisseria sp. HMSC068C04. The sequence goes on along the minus strand of NZ_KV799980.1, from coordinate 102,095 downwards.
CCGACAAAGGCAATCTCGGCCGGCGTGTCGGGCAGGTCTTTCAAATGGTTGACCGTTGTAAAGAATTTGGCGTTTTGAAAAAGGTTCATCAGTATTTCCTTGCATGGAAACAAAACTGCAACATCATAATTTGTATCGGGCATTTATGTTGCAGCAGTTTGGTAATTTGAGTAGTAATTTAATGTAAACTTGGTATAGAATAGCACGTTTATAGAATTATCGGTTTTAATCGGGAAAATTCCCCGGTATTTGAGTATAAAAAAGGCATTGACGCGGTACGCAATGCTGTAATCAGGAGCACTCCATGAAACGATTGACTTTATTGGCCTTGGTATTGGCTGCCGGTGCGGTTTCCGCTGCCCCTAAAGCAGATGCTGAAAAAGGCAAACAGGTAGCGACTACTATCTGTGCGGCGTGTCACGCAGCCGATGGTAACAGCGGTATCGCAACTTATCCTAAACTGGCAGGTCAGGCCGCGGCCTACACCTACGGTCAAACCATGGCCATTAAAGACGGTACCCGTACACACGGTGCTGCCGGCGTGATGAAACCGATGGTGATGAACTTGTCCGAACAAGACATCCGCGACGCTGCCGCCTACTACGCCAAACAACAAGGCAAACCGGGCGAAGCCAATCCTAAAGAAAACCCAGAGCTGGGTGCGAAAATCTATCGCGGCGGCCTGAGCGCTAAAAAACTGCCGGCATGTATGTCTTGCCACGGTCCTAGCGGCGCAGGTATCCCTGGCGGCGGTACTGAAATCCAAGCCTATCCTCGTCTGGGCGGCCAACACAAAGCTTACGTTGTCGAGCAAATGAAAGCTTACCAATCCGGCCAACGCAAAAACGCCATCATGGCCGATATTGCCAACCGCCTGAGCGAAGAAGAGTTGAATGCAGTAGCCAACTTCATCCAAGGTTTGCACTAATTTCGTTTTAAAACGAGCTTATTGATACAGGCCGTCTGAAAGCCCTTCAGACGGCCTTAGCCAATATATGCCGATAAGCCTGATTGTTTTTTTCAAATAGCGACAGCAAGATTTTTACTACAATATGCAGTATTCTTCCTTTCGCATCACACGTCATTGCAGTCCGTTCCATCGATCGGGTTGCCCCAAGCCGACATTTGAGACATGAGTAAATCTTCATCATCCGTCCCACTTATCCGCAGACCATGGTTTGCCTTTTTCAGCTCCATGCGTTTTGCCGTTGCCCTGCTCAGCCTGTTGGGCGTGGCTTCGATTATCGGTACAGTCTTGCAGCAAAACCAGCCACAAGTCGATTATTTGGTGAAATTCGGCCCGTTTTGGTCGCAGATTTTCGGCTTTTTGGGCCTGTACGACGTGTACGCCTCGGCGTGGTTCGTTGTCATCATGATGTTTTTGGTGATTTCCACCGGATTGTGCCTGATTCGCAATGTTCCGCCGTTTTTGCGCGAGATTCGTTCGTTCCGTGAAAACGCGAAGGAAAAATCGCTGGCGGCAATGCGCCATTCCATTGTTTTAGACGGACAGGTGACGCCCGAAGTCGCGCAACGTTATTTGGAAGTGCAGGGCTATGGCTGCAAAACCGTTACGCGTGAAGACGGTTCGGTTTTGGTGGCGGCAAAAAAAGGTGCGATGAACAAATGGGGCTATATCTTTGCCCATGCCGCGCTGATTGTGATTTGTTTGGGCGGTTTGATAGACAGCAATATCCTGCTGAAAATCGGTATGCTTACCGGCCGGATCGTGCCGGACAATACGGCGGTTTACGCCAAAGACTTTAAGCCCGAAAGCGTGTTGGGTGAATCCAACCTGTCGTTTAGGGGCAATGTCAATATTGCGGAAGGGCAGAGCGCGGACGTGGTGTTTCTGAATGCGGATAACGGCATGCTGGTGCAAGACCTGCCGTTTTCGGTCAAATTAAAGAAATTCCATATCGACTTTTACGATACCGGTATGCCGCGTGATTTTGCCAGTGACTTGGAAGTAACGGACAAGGCAACCGGCAAAGTCAGCGAACACACTATCCGCGTCAACCATCCTTTGACGCTGCACGGTATTACGGTTTATCAGGCAAGTTTTGCCGACGGTGGCTCTGACTTGACGTTTAAAGCGTGGAATCTGGCTGATGCCGACCGTACTCCGGTCAAGCTCAAAGCGACTTCCATGCGCGAGTTTCCGCTGGATTTGGGCAAAGCTTCTTATAAACTGGAATTTGACCAGTTTACTTCGATGAACGTCGAAGACATGAGCGAGCCGTCTGAAAAAGAGCAAAACTTGAAATCCGCCATCAATGATGTTCGCTCCGTCCGTCAAGAAGGCAAAAAATACACCAACATCGGCCCGTCTATCGTTTACCGCATCCGCGACAAAGCAGGGCAGGCTGTCGAATATAAAAACTATATGTTGCCGGTAAAACAAGATGAAGACTATTTCTTCATTACCGGCACACGCAGCGGCTTGGCGCAGCAATACCGCTGGTTGCGCATTCCGATGGATAAAAATGGCCAAATCGACACCTTTATGGCTTTGCGTCAATATCTGAAAGACGATGCGGCACGCCGTAAAACCGTTGCCAATGCCGTTAAAGGTGCGCCTGCCGAAATCCGTGAGCAATTCATGGCGGCGGCGGAAAATACCTTGTCGATTTTTGCCAAAGGCGGCTATTTGGCTTTGGACGAATTTGTCACCACCAACATTCCGAAAGAGCAGCAGGAAAAAATGCAGGGCTATTTCTATGAGATGCTCTATGGCGTGATGAATGCCGCTCTGGAAGATACGATCAGCACATACAATCTGCCGGCTTGGCCGCAAGACGAAAAGCGCAACCGCTTCCTGCTGCATGCAATGGACGCGTACACCGGTTTGACCGAATATCCCGCGCCGATGCTGCTGCAACTGGAAAGTTTTACCGAAGTGCGCTCTTCCGGCCTGCAGATGACCCGTTCTCCGGGTGCATTCTTGGTGTATTTGGGTTCGGTATTGCTGGTGTTGGGTACAGTGTTTATGTTCTATATTCGTGAAAAACGTGCTTGGCTGCTGTTTTCAGACGGCCGTATCCGTTTTGCCATGTCTTCCAGCCGCAACGAACGCGACTTGCAGAAAGAATTTCCGCAACACACACGGCAATTGCAGCAGCTTGCCAAGGATTTGAACCATGAATAACAAACATCAGGCCTTGCCCGAGCATGAGCTTCTGACACACAAATCATTTATCCGAAACCTCAACCTTTTCGACTGGGCATTTGCGCTGCTGATTGCAGTCGGTGCGTTTATTGCCCAAACCCAGGCCGGTCTGCACATGGACATCTACGAAATGGTGATTTTGTGGGTGAGTGGCGGTATTGCCGTTTTTCTGGGGTGGTTTTTCAAACCGATGCGCTGGTTTATCCCTTTGGGCGTGTGCTTGGCGTATTTTGCCGTTGATTTGTATGGCGGCGACATCAAACGCGCAGACGGCTTCCTGCTCAAATACCTGTTAAGCAGCCAGTCGGCGATTATGTGGCAATGCGCGTTTGTGTTCTTTGCCTTGTTTGCCTATATCGTCGGCGCGATAGCGGCGGTGCGCAAAAATGTGCAGACCAATACGCTTTTGGGTATGGGTACCGTGTTTGCGTGGATTTCCGCGATGGCGGGCTTTGTCGGTTTGCTGGTACGCTGGCATGAAAGCTATCTGCTGCGTCCCGATGCCGGCCATATTCCGGTTTCCAACCTTTACGAAGTATTCATCTTGTTCTTGGTCATTACGGCGCTGATGTACCTCTATTACGAAGGCCGTTTTGCCGTACAAAAACTGGGCGGCTTCGTCTTCAGCTTTATGGCGATTGTGGTCGGATTTGTCTTGTGGTACAGCGTTTCACGCGAGGCGCATGCCATTCAGCCGCTGATTCCTGCTTTGCAGTCTTGGTGGATGAAAATCCACGTTCCGGCCAACTTTATCGGCTACGGCGCATTTTGTATCGCCGCCATGCTGGGTATTGCCGAACTGCTGGCACTCAGAAAAGAAGATGCGGGCAAAAAATCATGGCTGCCGCAATCTCAAGTCATTGAAGAAGTCATGTATAAAGCGATTGCCGTCGGTTTCCTGTTCTTCACGATTGCCACCATTCTCGGCGCATTGTGGGCGGCCGAAGCGTGGGGCCGCTATTGGAGCTGGGACCCGAAAGAAACTTGGGCATTCATCGTTTGGCTGAATTACGCTATCTGGTTGCATTTGCGGCTGGTGGCAGGCTGGCGCGGCAGGGTATTGGCCTGGTGGGCAGTCATCGGCTTAATCATTACCGCCTTTGCCTTTATCGGCGTGAATATGTTCTTGAGCGGCCTGCATTCTTACGGCACTTTGTAAGCAGTCTATCCCGCACTTTATTTCAGACGGCCTTTTTCCGTTTTCGGAGAAAACGCCGTCTGAATCGTTTTTAATCATTTTTTCAGACGGCCTCAAACCATGTTGGTATTAGGAATTGAATCATCTTGCGACGAAACCGGCGTTGCGCTCTACGATACCGAGCGCGGCCTGTTGGCGCATCATTTGCACACACAAATGGCGATGCACGCCGAGTACGGCGGCGTTGTCCCCGAATTGGCCAGCCGCGACCATATCCGCCGTGTCGTACCGTTGACGCAAGGTTGCTTGAAAGAAGCAGGCGTAGGCTATGCCGACATTGACGCGGTTGCCTTTACGCAAGGCCCGGGTTTGGGCGGCGCATTGCTGGCCGGTTCAGGCTTTGCCAATGCATTGGCGTTTGCCATCGGCAAGCCCGTTATCCCCGTCCACCATCTTGAAGGTCATTTGCTCTCGCCTTTGTTGGCAGACGATAAGCCTGAATTTCCATTTGTTGCTTTGCTGGTGTCGGGAGGACATACGCAATTTATGGCTGTACGCGGTATCGGCGATTACACCTTGCTGGGTGAAAGCGTCGATGATGCGGCAGGCGAGGCGTTCGATAAAACGGCCAAACTTTTAGGTTTGCCTTATCCCGGCGGTGCCAAATTATCCGAGTTGGCCAAACTCGGCACGCCTGATGCTTTCACATTTCCACGCCCCATGCTCCATTCGCACGATTTACAGATGAGCTTTTCCGGTTTGAAAACCGCCGTTTTGACCGCTGTCGAAAAAGTCCGTGCCGAAACCGGCAGCGATGAAATTCCCGAACAAACACGCAACGACATTTGCCGCGCTTTCCAAGATGCGGTAGTTGATGTATTGGCGACCAAAGCCAAAAAAGCGTTGTTGGATACCGGCTTCAGAACTTTGGTGGTTGCCGGCGGTGTGGGTGCAAACTGGAAACTGCGTGATGAGTTTTCACGTTTAACTGTCAAAATGCCGTCTGAAAAAGGCAAACCCAAACCGCAGGAAGAAAAAATCAACGTCTATTTCCCGCCGATGGCATACTGTACCGACAACGGCGCAATGATTGCCTTTGCCGGCGCGATGCGTCTTGCCGAGCGTCAGGCTGTCGGCGCATTCAATGTCAAGCCGCGCTGGCCGCTGTCGGATATTGTGAAACAGGGCTGATGTATTAGACTGCTTCGATGCAATGAAAGGCCGTCTGAAATGACGAATTTATCCAAAGGTTTGCTGGCGGCCATAACGTCCAATGCATTGTTTGCCATGCTGTTTTTGTACGGCATATGGATGCAGTCGATGAGCGGCACGGAAATTTTTGCGTGGCGTATGGTGGCGATGCTGTCGGCTTTATGCGTGCTGATGACGATGGTCAACGGTTGGCAGGCAGCGGCGCGGTTTGCGAACAATATCGGCCGCGATTGGAAGCGGTGGCTGTTGATTGTATTGCCGACGCCGATATTTGCCAGCCAGTTGTGGCTGTTTGTCTGGGGGCCGGTCAACGGGGAAGGGGTAAACATCGCCATGGGTTATTTCCTGTTTCCTTTGGCGATGATACTGGGTGGACGGATTTGGTTTAAAGAGCGTTTAAACCGATTGCAGACGGTTGCCGTTGTGTTGGCCTGTGCAGGCGTGGCATGTGAATTGGTACGGTCGGGTGCGTTTTCGTGGACGACTGTATGGGTGTTCGGTACTTATCCGTTTTATTATCTACTACGCCGAAAACTGGGCGTGCCTTCTTTAATCGGTCTGACCTTTGATTTAATAATGATTACGCCGTTTGCGTTGGCGTATATTTTGCTGGCAACGGATACGCCGGCGATGATTGCGGCCAAACCGGCATTAATCTTTTTTATTGTGTTGCTAGGCTTCAATAGCGCAATATCCATGCATTTGAATTTGAAGGCGAATCAGTTACTTCCGGTTGCGGTGTTCGGTATGTTGAGCTATTTGGAACCTGTATTGCTTTTTATTGTGTCGATTGTGTGGCTGGGCGAGCCGGTGCAAAAAGGCGCATTGATCGGCTATGGTCTGATTTGGTTGGGATTGTGCGTGATGATCGTCAATGGCTTGTTGGGAATGAAGAAAGAAAAGAAATTGGCCAAAGCTTGATGATAAATTAAGGCCGTCTGAAAAATAGGTTGCCCAATATTTTCAGACGGCCTTTGATATTGCAAGGGACGTATCGGATACGCCCCTTTTGTTTTACCAGCTTTGGGCGATACGGTCGGCTTCTTGCAGGCGTTCGACTGTACCGACGTCCAACCAAAGGCCGTTGTGATGTTCGCCGCTGATTTGGCTTTGACTCATGGCTTGACGTAACAGTGGGGCAAGTTTGGCAGCCTGGTGCGCCGGGGTATCTTTAAAAAGCGCAGGATGATAAACGCCCACGCCGCTGAAAGTCAGGGCTTGGCCGTCTGTGGATGACGCGGAAACCAGGCCGTCTGAAAGCAGGCCGAAGTCGCCTTCGGGATGGTGTGGCGGATTGTCCACCAGCCACAAATGGGCGAGAAGATTGTGTTCCTGCATACGCTTGGCAGCCAGCCGTGCAGCTTGGAAATCAATGTCGGTCAATACGTCGCCATTGACGACCAAAAACGGTTCGTCGCCCAAAAGAGGCAGGGCAGTGGCAATGCCGCCGGCGGTTTCCAGGCCTCCGGCGCGCTCTGGAGAATAGGTAATGCGCACGCCGTAGTCCGAACCGTCTTTCAAGGTATCTTCGATTTGTTGACCAAGCCAGGCATGATTGATGACGATTTCAGTGAAACCGGCCTGTTGCAGGCGGCGCAAGTGCCAGCCGATAAGCGGCGTGCCTGCTACTTCGAGTAAGGGTTTGGGCGTGTGGTCGGTTAGGGGGCGCATGCGTTCGCCGCGACCAGCGGCCAGTATCATTGCTTTCATGGGTGTGCCTATAATGTGTGAAACAGAAAAGGTCTCAGGCCGTCTGAAACATCAGTTTCATTTTTCAGACGGTCTGAGACCTTTATTTATGCCAAAGATTTGAATTGCCTACGGAAATACAGCAATGCCGGTGCTTGCGTGTCGGTATTGCGGATTTCGTTGAGCTGAACGAAAAAGACGTAATGCGTGCCGATTTCGCGCTGATCGACAATACTGCCGTGCAGGTGCGCCAGCGCGCCTTCGACTTCGAGCTGCCCGGTTTGCCCTCTATGCCAAATATGGTATTCGAAGCGTTCTTCGGGCGAGAGGTCGGTCAGTCCGGCAAAGTGTTCGGCGACATCCTGCTGGCTGTCGTTGAGCGTGTTGATGCACAAATCACGGTTGCCTTGCAAGATGGGAATGATGGCGGATTGGCGGTTGATGCACAGCATGACCGTCGGCGGCTCGTCGGTAACGGCAGTGACGGCAGTCATAGTAATGCCATAGCGTCCCGCTTCGCCGTCTGTCGTGATAACGTGCACGCCGGCGGCACAGGAGGCCATGGCATCTCGAAATGGTCTCTTGAATGTGTGTGTTGAGTCTGTCATCCGGCTTTCTTTATTTTAATGCCTGTTCGATTTTTGCCAGCTCTGCCAAGAGTTCTTTGAGTTGTGCCATTTTTTCTTTGGACAGAACTTTTTCAATCGCATCGTAGCGTTCGTCAACCAATGCACCGATGGATTCATAGAGTTTCTCACCTTCGGGCGTCAGTTTCAGATAAACACGGCGTTGGTCGTTGGAAGGCTTCAGGCGAACGGCCAAACCTGCTTTTTCCAGGCGGGTCAGAATGCCTGTCAGGCTGGGGCGAAGGATGCAGGCCTGATTGGCCAAATCTTGAAAGTCGAGTGTGCCGTTTTCCGCTAAGAGCCGGATGATACGCCATTGCTGGTCAGTAATATTGGCTTGGTTCAGAATAGGGCGGAATTGGGTCATCAATGCTTCCCGTGCCTGAATCAGACCGATATTGATAGATGCATGTTTAGATTGGTTGGGCATTACTAAGTCTCCGGTGTTATCAAAAATCAAACCGTTGAAGCGTGAGGTAGATTGATAAAGGCGAATATTGCTGTTTTAAGGCTGCCGTCGGCAGCCGGGTTTATGGGAACAAAAGCATCACTGCCACAATATTAGATGAGAATCTCTAACAGTTTGTTTTGATAATAATGTTTCCAATTGTTCTTATGGTTATATCTTAGTCTATTTTCCTTATAATCTCAACAAAATCATATGTTATTGGGAAAGAGATAGTTTATTTATTTATGAAATCGAATTGGTTGAATATATTCAGGTGAAATTGTTCTTTAGATTTTCTATTTTTAGTGGATTTTCAATGAATTTAGCTGAAGATATTTGCCAAGTAAATCCTGATTTTTAATCCGATATAACTGGAAAGTCCGGATGTGTGATGAATCATTTTGCCATCTTTTAATATGATAATGGTTGGTGTGACGGCTATATTCCATTTTTGAGCCATCAGGCCGTCTGAATCGTTGAAGTTTGGAAAGGATAGATTGTTTTGTTGCATATGGTGGGCAATGTCCGTGTCGCTTCCGGAGCGCAAGGCTACGCCCAGTGTTGGGATATTGTCTTGGTGCAGCTTTTCTATGGTTGATGATGTGTATGAACAAATACGACACCAGCTGCCCCAAAAATAAACGACGGCAACCCGATTTTGGCTGAAGGATTGAAGGGAAGTGGTTTGATCATCGGTTAAGGTCAGGGTTTGTGCTGCTGATTGTAAGGGTTGGTCAGGCTTGCGAACCCAGTCGACAATCAGGGATAAGAAGATGAAGATAATCACAGCCTGAAGCAATGATTTGGTGTAGTGGAGTAGGGTTTTCATCATATATTGCGTGGTATTGGATTATTGTTTTATAAATGAAAAAAGCCTTGCAGAGCAAGGCTTTTTGATTCGATTCTGAAAACGTATTAACGTTTGGAGAATTGTTTTGCGCGACGTGCTTTGCGCAAACCTGGTTTTTTACGTTCAACTTCACGAGCATCGCGAGTAACGAAGCCTGCTTGAGACAGAGCTGGTTTCAGGGCTGCGTCGAAGTCGATCAGGGCACGGGTGATGCCGTGACGGATGGCGCCGGATTGGCCGGTTTCGCCACCACCGGTTACGTTAACTTTGATGTCGAAAGATTCGGCATTTTCAGTCAGAACCAGAGGTTGACGTACAACCATGCGGCTGGTTTCACGTGCGAAAAATTCGTCAACGGGACGGCCGTTTACGATGATTTGGCCGGTACCTTTAGTCAAGAATACACGAGCCACTGAACTTTTGCGGCGGCCTGTGCCGTAGTAGTATTTACCGTTCATGTCGTGTCCTTATTATTTCAGTTCCAAAACTTTAGGTTGTTGTGCAGCGTGGCCGTGTTCGGCGCCGGCGTACACTTTCAGTTTTTTGATCATGGCGTAGCCCAGAGGACCTTTAGGCAACATGCCTTTTACGGCTTGTTCCAAAGCGCGGCCTGGGAATTGCTCTTGCATTTCGCGGAAAGTACGCTCGTAGATGCCGCCTGGGAAACCAGAGTGACGGAAGTATTTTTTGTCTTCGAATTTAGCACCGGTCACGCGCAGTTTGTCTGCGTTGATAACGATGATGTAGTCGCCGGTATCAACGTGAGGGGTGTATTCGGGTTTGTGTTTGCCGCGCAGACGGTGTGCGACTTCGGCTGCGACACGACCCAGAACTTTGTCTTCTGCGTCAATGACGAACCATTCGCGCTTCACCTCGTGGGGTTTTGCAGAGAAGGTTTTCATGGTTGGAATCCAGATATATATAGAAAGTTATGGATTTTAAAGAGGAGATTGGCTTTTGTCAATCTTAATTGAGTGTGTTTGATGCATGAATATGCGGTTTTTTCAGACGACCGGAAATCTTTACGAAAGTCTTTACTTAGAAAGGGGAAAGCCACACCTGTCGGTATGGCTTTTTTAGGGAATCCCCACGAGTGCCGTTTAGGCTGAATCCGCTTGAACCTTGCTGACAAGGCGGTCACCTCGGGTAGTTTCGGGTGCGTCCGATAAACGGACGCTCGCGCCCACTACAGCTCCCGGCAACCTAAAGCGAACGTATTGGTTCAAAGGAATATATGCCTTCGCGAACACCGCAGGGAAAAGGGGAAATCAGTTTTGTTCCAAGCGCGCCAGTGCTTTTTGGCACGCGTTGTTCATGTCGGTTATTTTACGCTCAAATTCACCGATTGCCAAATCGTCGTTGAGGGTGGTTTTCAAGAGGTCGTGTACGACGTTGAGGGCTGCCATGACAACGATTTTGTCCGTGCCGACGATGCGGCCGCTTTCTTTAATTGCATCGCTTTTTTTGTTGAGCATTTCAACGGCTTGCAGGAGGGTAGCTTTTTCTTCACTCGGCGTGTTGATGGTGAAGTTGACATTCATGATGTCGAGATTGACTTGTTCGATACTCACGGGGCGTCCTTTTATTGTTGTGTTTCTTGGGGCAATCGGGCAATGAGGCTGCGGATTTGGTCTGCACTTTGAGCCAGCGCGTTGCGGTAGTTTTCTTTTTCGGCAGTCAGGTTGTCAATTTTGCTTTGCAGGTCTTCTTTGAGTTTGCCTACTTGAACCAACAATGCTTCGCTGAGTTCATCAATGGCCGCGTCGTGTTGGCGTTTTTGTTGCTCTTGCTCGAGTTTGAGTCTGTCGATTTCTTCGTTGAGGCGGCGGTTTTCTGAAACCAGCGTTTCAAATTTTTGGACAAGTTGGTAAACGTTGATTTCCAGATTGTTCAGTGATTGGTTCATGTGTTTCCCTTCAGACGGCCTTATGGCCGTCATATTGTGCGTCAGACCGTCTGAATGGTAGACGGCGCAACCGTTTATTCGAAGCGCGCGCTTCGTTCCATCAGTCGTTCAACGACTTGCTGCGGGGTCATTTCTTTGCGGATGAGTTGCAGCAGGGTTTGAGTGATGGGCATATCGATTTGGTATTTGGCGGCGGTGTTGAAGACTTCTTCAATGGTGCTGACGCCTTCGGAAACGTGGCCGATTTCGACAAGCACTTGATGCAACTCTTTGCCTTCTGCGAGACCGAGGCCGACACGGCGGTTGCGCGAGAGTGCGCCGGTACAGGTTAGGATAAGGTCGCCGATGCCTGCCAAGCCCATCATGGTTTTGGGTTGAGCGCCCATGGCGATGGCAAGGCGGGTGATTTCGGCAAGGCCGCGTGTTACTAAGGCTGCGCGTGCATTGAGGCCGTATTCGAGGCCGTCTGAAAGGCCAGTGGCAATCGCCATGACGTTTTTAACGGCACCGCCCACAGCGACACCGATGACATCGGTGCTGCCGTACAGGCGCATCACGGTGGTGTTCAGTTGGGCAGTGGTTTCTTCTACCCAGTCTTTGTTTTCGGAGGCAAGCACGACGGCGCAAGGCAGTTGTGCTGCAAGTTCTTGGGCAAAGCTCGGTCCTGAGAGAACGCCGATTTTTTTATTGTTAGGCAGGACTTCTTTCAGTACTTGGAAAGTCAGGAGGCCGGTATCTTGTTCAAAACCTTTGCAGGCGGCGAGAACAGGAATATCGGCGGCGTTATGCTGTTTGAGCAGTTCGGCGCTGCTTCTGAGGCCGGCTACGGAGGTAACGATCAGGGCAAGTTGGCTGTCTTTCAGCGCTTCGCCCAAATCGGCGTGAACAGTCAGGGACTCAGGGAAAGGGAAGCCGGGCAGGCCGCGTTTGTTTTCGCGATCTGCTTGCAGGGTGCGGATTTGGTCGGGATTGCGTGTCCAAAGGGCAACTTCATTGTTGTGGTGCGCAAAGTGCAACGCGAGAGCTGTACCCCACGAACCTGCGCCGATGACGGTAATTTTCATGTTTCTCTTCCATATGGGAACGGGGCTTACTTTAAAACAAACGGCTTTGGGGTGCAAGGGCGGCGTTTGTGAAAAGTATTTTGTGCCGTTTAAAAAGCCTTAGGCCGTCTGAAAGTTCAGACGGCCTGCTTCGGTTTATGATTTATTGTTACTGGAATGGTAGGCATCGTAGGCGTAGTAGTCGTAGCTGTTGTTGGCTTCGCGCTTCATGCCGTTGAGAACGACACCTTTGATGTTGATGTGGTTTTGTTTGAGGCGTTCGACGCTAGCCTCAAGCTCTCGTGCACGCGTATGTGCATAACGGCTGATCATCAGGACGGTGCCTGCATGTTGGCCGATGATGACGGCGTCGGTCACGGCCAATACGGGCGGCGTGTCCAAGATGACGTAGTCGTAGCGTTGGCTGGCGTGGGCAAGCAACTCGTTGAAACGGTTGTCCATCAAAAGCTCGGACGGATTGCTAGGATAGCTGCCGCTGCTGATGAGGTGGAGGTTTTCAATGCCGGTCTCTTGTACGGCTTTGGCCGGAGCAGCTTTGCCGTTGAGGATGTCAGACAAGCCGAACTCGGGGGTAAGGCCGAAGAGTCGGTCGAGGTAGCCTTTGCGCATATCGGTATCGATAAGCAGAACGCGTTTGCCTGACTGCGCCATTACGGTGGCGAGGTTGGCGGAGATAAAGGATTTACCTGCTTCAGGCGCGGCACCGGTAATCATGAGGACGTTGTTAGGCGCATCCAGCATGGAGAAGTAGATATTGGTGCGCAGGGCGCGGATGGCTTCGACGGCCGTGTCGGCGCGGTCTTCGCTGGCCAGCAGATAGTTGGAACGGCCGCCGGTTTTTTTGAATTTGTTTTTGAAGAAGTCGCGTTTTTGCTGGGTTTTGGAATGCGGAACAAGAGCGACGACTTCCAAATTGAGGTTTTCGATTTCTTCGGATGAAGTAATGCCGTTTTTCATGCGGTTGCGAATCATCAGCCACAAAGCGGTCAATGAACCTGCGGCAAGTGCGCTCAGGAGTGTGATGACGGTTTTACGCGGGGCAACGGGGTTTTCTGGGACATAGGCATAATCGACGATGCGGACATTACCTTGCGCACTGGCTTTCATGATGTTGAGTTCTTGTTGTTTGTTCAACAGTTGGACGTAGGTTGCTTGGTTGGTTTCTACGTCGCGGGTCAGGCGGATAACTTCTTGTTGGGTATTCGGCAACTCGGCAATTTGTTGGTTGATTTTGTTTTTAGCGCGCTCGAGAACGGCAAGTTTGTCCAATACGGCTTTATAGGAAGGGTGTTCCGGCGTGTACAGCTCGGCCAGGCCTGCTTCTTCGGTTTTGAGCAGGGTAATTTGGGTTTCGATGCCGGTCAGGCTTTCCAATGCACCTTTGGACTCGAGCGGAATGTCGAGGGAGCCTGATTGTTGGCGGTAGGCATTGAGTTTGTTTTCAGCGTCTTGCAAGGTTTCTTTCAAGCGTGGCAATTCTTCGCTGATGAAGGCCAAACCGCTGGATGCGACTTGGACGTCGCGTTCGCGGTTTTGCGCAACGTAGTTGTCGGCAATGCTGTTGAGGATGACGCTGGTACGTTTAGGGTCGGTGCCTGTAAAGGTAAGGTTGATGATGGGGCTGGTTTTACCTTTGCTGATGACCGCCAGTTTGTTTTGGATGTTTTCGATGGCGCTGATGCGCGAGAACTTGGTCAACGCAAATTCTTGACCCGGATTGGCCAAGATTTGATCGATTTTGAGGGTGGTTTGATTGTTGATTTTCAGAGGCACGCCGACCTTGCCTTCTACGACGCGTTTGTCAGGCAGGGTAAGGGTATAGGCCTTGTTGCTCTTGGCGGTCAGCGTAAAGGTTTTGTTGAACCATTCGTCTTGTACGGTAAAGCTGCCGACGGTCAGTTTGGGATCGGGGTCGCCGCTGATGTTGTGCATCAGGCTGCCGATAACGGGTGTATATTTGGCTTTGACTTCTTGGTCCAGCTGAAGGTCGTCAACGGTTTTACCCAGCACCAAGCGTGATTGAACCAGCTCGACTTCTGCTTCAGACGGCGTGGTTTGGTTGTTGAAGATGCTGTTGATTTCGGTCAGGATTTGGTTTTGTCGCGTTTCAATTTCCAGCATGGCGTCGGCACGGTATTGCGGAGTGGACGCCAGGCTGAAGGTTGCGCCAAGAATGCCGCCTGCAAGCAGGGCGGCGAGGATTTTGTATTTATTTGTCCAAATTACGCGCAGCTGTTGGCCGAAGTCAATTTCGTCGTTGTCTGCGCTGTAAGGTGTGTAGGTCGTTTTTTTCATTGCTTGCTTTCTTGTTCATGCCGGTTTTATACCGGTTGAGTTTTTCCGTTTAGTTTGGTTTTCCAAGTGTCTGCGGCAGCATTGAGCTGTTCAAAAACGGCTTCAAACATTTCGCTGCTTTGTTTGTATGGGTCAGGTACGGTTTTTTTAGGCAACCATTGGGCAAACAGCATGGTTTTGCTGCGTGCCGGCGGATGGATGTCGGCCACCATGTCGATTTGACTGGGCTCCATGACGAGAATCAAATCGGCCTGTTCGCACATCGGGGCGGTCAGTTGGCGTGCCGTATGGCCTGCAACGATAACGCCGTGTTTGAGTGCGGTTTTAATGGCTTGGAAATCGGCATCCTTACCTGCCAGTGCTTTTATGCCGGCGCTGCTGATTTGATGGCCGGGTAGTTTTTTCTGCATGATCCGCTCTGCTGTGGGGGAGCGGCAGATGTTGCCTAGGCAGACGATGAGTATGTTGTGGTACATGATATTGTTTTCGGTTTATGGTCTGAAAAAAAGCGTGAGTCAGACGATAAGGTACTGCTTTTCCGTTTGTGCGGTGTTTACGGCTTTTGTATGCCGTTTATGTAATTGGTTTGGATTGTGCGTGATTTTGTATCCTGCTGTCAAACAAGGGTCTGACAGCAGGAACCACTGTTTATTTAAACGTATTGTCGAGGGTGTTGACGTTGCTGATGGAGTTGGTAATTTGTGACATTACGCGGTTCCAACGGGTAACCGGGGCGGCGGTAACGTAAACGGTGTCTTCCGAACGCAGTTTGAATTCGCTGCCCAGTGCGTAAGAAGTCGCATCTTTCAGGTTGAGCTGATAGATGTGGATAGGTTTGGCCGCGTCTTCTGGTGCGCGGCGGATCACGAATACGCCGGTTGCATCGGCATAGTTTTGGTTCATGCCGCCGACTTCGCCGAGCGCTTGGGTCAGGTTGAGGCCGTGATTGCCGATTGGCAGGGTGGCTTGTTTGCCGACTTCGCCCATGATGTAGATTTTGTTGTTGCTGCTGTTAGGAACGTAAACGATGTCGCCATGGCTGAGGAGGTGGTTTTGCGACATATCGCCGTATTGCAACATATCTTGCAGGGAGATGGTGCGGTCGACGCCGTTGTGCGTCCATTTGATGTGTTGGGTGTCGGCACTTTGGGTAACGCCGCCTGCTTGGTTGATGGCATCCAAAATGGTCATCGGGATATTGGTAATCGGCAACTGACCTGCTTGGTTGATGGCACCGGATACTGAAATGCGTTGCGAACGGAATTCGGTAACGTTGATGGCTACTTGAGGGTTTTTGATGTAGCGTTTCAGAAGGTTGGTCAGGGTGTTTTGCAATTCATCCAAAGTTTTGCCTTTGGCTTGAATTTTGCCTGCCAGCGGGTAAGTAATATAACCGGCCTCATCTACCCAGGCACCGCGGCTGACTTGGTTGGTTTGCGGGTTGCTTTGCTGGATAGGGGAGTTGAGGTCGGAGTGCGCCCAAACCATGATATTGAGGACGTCGCCGCTGCCGATGCGGTAGCGGTAAGCGCTTTTGCTTTGCTCCAAACCTTGGTTGTTTTGGGAAAGTACAGGCGGCTTGCGCATTTTTTCAATCAGGTTGGGCGTGATGGGGTAAACGGCAACGCGGCTGTCGAGGTTGATATCGGCTGCGGTGTCGGTATCGGTGTAAACAATGGTTTTGGTCCTGGTTTTGATGGTTGAACCAGGAATGACTGTCGTGCTGTTACAGGCAGTCAGTGCGAATAGAGTAAGCAGGGAGAGCGTTTTTTTCATGTAGTAGTCCTTGCGGGATGGTGTCCGGGCCGTCTGAAAATGTTCAGACGGCCTTATTGTTTTGTTGCCAAACCAAGTCACAGATACCGTCTTTGGGTACGAAGCCTGTCGGTGCGCGCAACAGAAGCTGGCGCAGGCTGTCTTGGTCGCTTTTTAGGCAGGCAGTATGGAGTTCCGACAGTATGTCAGATAATTGCGCCCATGGAAGCATTACTTCACTGGCGGTCATAATACGGGGATGAGTGGTTTTTTGTACCTCGTCGCCAATGAGCAGTTCTTCATAAAGTTTCTCACCCGGGCGCAGGCCGGTAATCTTGATTTCGATATCGCCGTGGGGGTGTTGCTCGTCTTTCACTTTGAGGCCGCTGAGGACAATCATTTGACGGGCAAGGTCGATGATTTTGACGGATTCGCCCATGTCGAGGACGAATACGTCGCCACCTTTACCCATTGCGCCGGCTTGGATAACCAGTTGCGCCGCTTCGGGAATGGTCATGAAGTAGCGGGTAATGTCTTGGTGGGTCAGGGTAATCGGGCCGCCTTCGGCAATTTGTTTTTCAAATACAGGGACAACGGAGCCGGACGAACCCAATACATTGCCGAAACGTACCATGCAGAAGCGTGTTTTTTGTTCCGGCTCGGCGGCAAGGGCTTGCAGGCAGAGTTCGGCCATACGTTTACTGGCGCCCATGGTGTTGGTCGGACGGACGGCTTTGTCGGTGGAAATCAAAACAAAGGTGGAAACGCCCGCATCTACGGCGGCCTGTGCGCAGCAGAGTGTGCCGAACACGTTGTTTTGAATGCCTTCGATGGTGTTGAACTCGACCATAGGGACGTGTTTGTAGGCCGCGGCATGATAAACGGTGTCGACGTGATAGGCCTTCATGATGCTGCTAAGGCGTTCTTTGTTTTGCACCGAGCCCAAAAGCGGTACGACTTCGACTTGGCTGCCTTGCGCGGCTTGGGTTTCGCGCAATTCTTTGTCTATGCTGTACAGGGCAAATTCGGACAATTCAAACAACAGCAGTTTGGTCGGACGGCAGTTGAGAATCTGACGGCAAAGTTCGGAGCCGATAGAGCCGCCTGCGCCGGTCACCATCACGACTTTGTCGCTGATGTCGGCGCTCATCAATTCAGGGCGCGGTGCCACAGGGGCGCGGCCGAGCAAATCGACCACAGAGATTTTTTTCAATGAGCTGACATTGATTTTCCCGTCGACCAAATCTTTCATGCCCGGAATGGTCAGGACTTCGCATTTGTATGCTTCGAGGCGGCGGATGATGTCTTTGCGTTCTTCCGGCGTAGAACTTGGAATCGCCAGCAGAATTTTGCGGACGCCGTAGCGGCTGATCAGCATCGGGATTTCATTGGGGTTGTAGACGGCAAGATCATAGATGACGGTACGTTGGATTTTCGGGTTGTCATCGACAAAGGCAATGGCCGAGTATTCGTTAACCTGTTTGATGGCTTCCAACAACTGGCGGCCGGATTGGCCTGCGCCGTAGATGATGACGGGTGTCATCTGTTTGCGGTGATGGTCGGTCAGAATCGCGCGCAGGATCATGCGCGAGCTGGTGACACCGACCACTAAGACCAAGAAATAGACGATGGGCAGGGCAAGGTGCAGTTTTTGTTCAAAAATCAGGGTGGTTAGGCAGAACAAGACCGCTGAAATGATGCTGCCGAATGCGGCGGCGGTCAGGACGCGGATGCTGACGAAGCGCGTAACGGCGCGATAGAGGCCGATACGGATGAAAAGGATGATGGTCAGCACAGCGGTGCTGCCGAAAGCCAGCCAGTTGGCGATACTCAACCATTCGTCGGAATATTGCACTTTGAGGCTTTGAGCAAACCAAAACGCCACAAATATCATCAAGATATCGTGGATGACGAAGAAGGTTTTTTTAAGGTTGCGCGGCAGAGCCAGCAGGGTTTCCAAGTTCATTTTATATTTCTTGTGTCTGAGTGTTGTAATGTGGCTTGGTACGGATTGTTTGAAGCAGGCTGTTTTATTTTTTCAGACGGCCTGAAGTTGCAGGCCGTCTGAAAATGATTATGCCGTGGCTTCAGTCAATACGGCTTCGATGTTTTCTTTGCAGAACGCAATTTCTTCATCGGTCAGGGTTGGGTGCACCAAGAACATCAGGCTGGTGTCGCCCAACTCGACAGCGTTTTTCAAACGCTCTTTCGGACGCCAAGGCGTGTTGTCGAAAGCTTTTTCCAAATATACTTCGGAGCAGCTGCCTTGATAGCATGGGACTTTGCGTGCGTTCAGTTCGTTGACGATGCGGTCGCGCGTCCAGCCGTTTTTTAGGTGTTCGGGTTTGACGAAAACATAGAACTTGTATTGCGCGTGTTCGATGTAGTCGGCAACTTCAACCAAACGGATGCTGGCAAATTTGCCCAAGCTTTCAGCCAGTTTGGCGGCGTGCGCTTGACGGCGGGCAGTCCATTCGGGCATACGTTTGAGCTGGATGCGGCCGATGACAGCCTGCATTTCCATCATGCGCCAGTTGGTGCCGAAACTTTCGTGCAGCCAGCGGAAACCGGGTGCATGTTCGCGGTGGTACACGGCATCGTAGCTTTTGCCGTGGTCTTTGTACGACCACATTTTGCTCCACAGCTCTTTGTCGTTGGTGGTTACCATGCCGCCTTCGCCGCCGGTGGTCATGATTTTGTCTTGGCAGAACGACCAAGCGCCGACGTGGCCGATGGAGCCGACGGATTTGCCTTTGTATTTCGCACCGTGCGCTTGGGCGCAGTCTTCGATAACCCACAAGTTATGTTCTTTGGCCAAAGCCATGATGTCGTCCATTTCGGCAGGCATACCGGCAAGGTGAACCACGATGATGGCTTTTGTGTTTGGCGTCAAAGCGGCTTTGATGGTTTCGGCGCTGATGTTTTGGCTGTTCAAATCGACATCGGCGAAAACCGGATTTGCACCGGCGGTCACGATACATGACGCGGAAGCCAAGAAAGTGCGCGAAGTGACAATCACATCATCGCCTTGGCCGATGCCCATTGCTTTGAGGGCTACGTCCAAAGCCAACGTACCGTTGGAAAGGGCGACGGCGTATTGTGTGCCGACAAAGGCAGCAAATTCTTTTTCAAATTCGCGACATTCCGTACCTGTCCAGTAGTTGACTTTGTTGGACAGCAGGACTTTGGAAACGGCATCGGCTTCTTCTTGAGTAAAGCTTGGCCATGGGGAGAGTGATGTATTAAGCATTTGTTTTTCCTGCGAAAAGACTGGTTGAGCCTTTGGGGGCGATTTCTTCCAGCAGTTGGCGGTTGATCAGGGTGTATTTCTGACCGTTGATTTCGACGTATGCGCCGTCGTAAGGAGGGAACCAGAAGGCGCGGATTTTCTTCTCGATATTGTCGCCGTCGCGGATTTGCTTCATGGCTTCCATTTCGTCACGGCTGACATAGCGGCCACCGATGTTTGGTGTGGTCGGCAATTTGGTTTTTGACTCGATGGCGCGGGTGATGATGCGTCGTGCGAAATCTTCCAATGCCTGCATGGTTTTGCGTTCGAGCGATTGGGCGGTTTCTGTTTCAGCGTCGATAGGGAAGCGGTCCACTTCGATGATTTCGCCGGTATCGATGGAAGCATCGACGTAGTGGGCGGTATTGCCCCATTCGTTCAGCTCGTCCATGATGGCCAGGTTGTAGCCGCCAGTGCCTTTGTATTCGGGCAACAGCGCAGGGTGGAAGTTGATCGTGCCTAAAGTCGGAATGCTCAGGAATTTATCACGCAGCTTGCGCCAGTAAAGGACGGACAAGCCCAAATCGTATTTCAGACGGCCTTCTCGCATTGCTTCCAAAGCCGTATCGAAGGTGTACAGGGGCAAGCCCAATTCCTGCGCGGCGGCCGTGGTCGGCGAGCCTTGCAGATGGCTGTCGGTCAAGACACCGACGATTTCGATATGGTCTTGTTTGGTCAAAAAACGAAGCAGGTTGGCGGAAACCTGTTTGCGACCCATAAATAAGATTTTCATGGAGAAATGTCCCTTATGCATTTGCTTTTTCGGTGGCGGAAGTTGTCAGTGTAGTCAGTTCTTCCAGGGTGTTTATCCAAAGGGTGGGCTGGTATTCACGACCGTATTGCTCGGGCTCGGCTTGATGAATATTGTGCGGCTTAGGCATGATGCCTATGGAGAGCCAACCCAGTTTGTTGGGTGCGACAAAATCTTTTTTGATGTTGTCGCCGATGTAGATGAAACGTTTTGCAGCCGGATATTTGTTTTGCAGGAAGACAAAACGCTTATCGTCGGGTTTTTCCGATTGCATGGCTTCCGAAATCAAAATGTCGTCAAACAAATCGGTCAAACCCAAGGCCTGTATTTTCAAACGCTGTGTCAGACTGCGGCCGTCTGTAATCAGGGCGCGTGCGGCAAAAGGGCGCATCAGCTTCCGTAAAAAAGACGGTTCGACATAGGGTCGGATAACAGGCCTATGTAGTCGATATTGCCACAAAAGTGATTGTTTCTCTAGTTCGTTTAATTTGCAATGATGACACAAATTGTTGAGCCAGTCTTTACTTTTATTGTCTGCAATTTCATTTAGTACGCTGGCATCGTATTGCGGGTAAAGTGACGTAATTATCCCTACAACTGCCTGTATTCCGGAGCATTTGTAGTCATACTCAGAGTAAAGCGTATCGTCAAGATCGAAGACGATGACGGATTCTTCCGGCTTAATCATGTTCTCTTACCAAAACCTTAGCATCGTAACGAAGCATGATTAAATTGTTTTCCCAGTCGTCGGAGAAAGGGACGTCTTGGCCGCCGATGTATTCTTGAATCAGCCAGCCCGGATAGTTGCCGCCTGCGGCGTAAGTCAGTGGGAAACCGCCGCCGAAACGCGGGTTGATTTCCACGCCGTAGGTCGTGCTGTCGGTTTTGCTGACGAAGAATTGCGCGGTAATGCAGCCGCGTGCGCCTTCCAATACGGCCATTTTTTCAACCAGCTCTTCATACAGGGCATTGCGTCGGGTTGCGCCTTTGCTGACTTCGCCGGTGCGCACTTCCAAACGTTCGCGAGGGATGGCGCATTTCAGACGGCCTTGACGGTCGTAATACATATCGACGGTAAACTCGGAGAAAGTATTCTCAATATCGATGTATTGGGCGAACATCATTTTCGGGTCTTCGGTAATGTCGACAGTCAAATCAGCCGGTGTGTTGATTTTTTTCGCACCGATGGCGCGGCTGCCGTCATAAGGCTTGGCAAAACATGGGAAAACCAAGCGGTCACGTTCGTAAATTTCAGGCGAACGGATGCCGTATTGTGCAAACAGGCCAGCGGTCAGGCGCTTGTCGCGGCACAGGGTAATCAGTTTTGCATCGGAAATGACAATATGTATTCCTTCAGCTTCAAAACGGTCACGTGCTTCGGCCAGTTTGAGCAGCTCGGTATCGATGGTTGGCACAATCAGACCGATGTCGTGTTGTTTGGCCAGCTCTAAAATGCTGTCAATGTATTCGGCTGCATCGATGCGCGGCACGCTGAAAGCGCGGTCGGCAACATGGCAGGCAGAAGACATGTGGGGGTTGAGGTCAGTGGCAAAAACGCCGATGCCGTCTGAAAAACGTGTGGCTTCGGTTTGGAAGTCCTGCACCAATTCGACACGGCGACCTGCCGACAGAATCAGTATGTTATTTTTTTTCATCAGTTTTATTACCCGTGAAATAAGGCATGGTGGCTTCTCCTTCGGCTGAGATGCCTTCTTTGACGAAGACTTTTTTAACCGTCAGGAACAAAATTTTGATATCCAGCCAAAAGCTGAAGTTGTCGATGTACCAAACATCGTGGGCGAATTTTTCATCCCATGAAATGGCGTTGCGGCCATTGACTTGCGCCCAACCGGTCACGCCCGGTTTCATTTCGTGGCGGCGGTTTTGGAAGTCGTTGTACAACGGTAGGTAGTGCATCAGCAGCGGACGAGGGCCAACTAGACTCATCTCGCCTTTTAAGACATTCCATAATTCAGGAAGTTCGTCCAAACTGGTGGCACGTAATTTTTTGCCGAAATCGGTCAGGCGTTCGCTGTCCGGTAGCGGGTTGCCGTCTTTATCGATTGCATCGCGCATGGAGCGGAATTTAATCATTTTAAACGGCTTGCCATCCTTGCCCGGCCGCTCTTGGATGAAGAACACAGGCGAGCCTAAGTTTTTGCGGATGAGGTACACCAAAATCAAAAACACAGGCGACAGGATAATCAGCCCTGAAGCGGAGGCAACAATGTCAAACAGGCGTTTGAAAAATTTATTCATGAGCTAATCTTTCAATCAGATTGACGATTTTTTGATAGGCAACGTCGCGTTTGAAGCGGCGGACGATTTCTTCGGACTGAACAGGATCGTTTTTGCGCTTCAAAATATCTTTGGCGGCTTGAACGAAACCGTCCACATCGCCGGAACGGTAGTTCGCATGCGGCAGCAGGGTAAGGACTTCGGCAACTTCGTCGTTGACCTGGCTGTTCAGAATCGGTTTTTGCAAAGCCATATAGTCGGAGAGTTTGTTGGTAATCGACTGCATGGCGTAAGAGTGGATGGCGTTGACGGAAATGTCGCAGCCCTTGGCGACCGACATCATTTCGGCGTAAGGAATGTAGCCGTAAAACTTGATGCCGTCGCAGGCATATTGTTTGAGCCTGTCCAAATCGGGGCCTCCGCCCATGATGTGCAATTCGACGTTTTCGCCGGCGTCCAACAGTTTGCGAACGCCTTTGCACACGGTTTCCACGTCATAGCTGTAACTGAGTGTGCCCAAGTAGAAAAAGCGGGTTTTGTCGTCGCCAAAATCTTTGGCAGGCGCGGCATCCAGTTTGGGAAAGTCGGCACCGATATAGACGACTTCGCCGGGTACGTTCGGATTGGCTTCTTTGGCGCGGTCGAGATAAGTCTGCGATACGGCAACCAGCGCGTCGGCGTAGCGGTAGGCTTGGTTGGCGCGTGAAGCAAAGGGCAGCAGGTTGTGCGGTACTTTTTTCAAAAACGGTACGACTGAGGAGAAAGATTCCGGCCATACGTCCTGCACATCGACAATCAGTTTGTAACCCAAACGCGCTTTGTGTTTGCCCAACAGCAGGTTGGTAGCAATCAGCGGATAGGCGGAAAAGACGACATCTTGTTCGCCCGGACGGCAGTTTTCCAACCATTTCTCAAAATGTTTGACGAAGCGGTGATGGCTGGTCACTCGTTCTAAAGACACGTTTTTGCTGTATCCGCTTTCTTCCAACAGCATGACTTTCAGACGGCCTTGTGAGGCGGCCTCGGCATCTTCGGGCCGTCTGAAAGATTTGTCGTAGTGCTTGAAGTTGCTGGTAATCAGCAATACGTCATGCGACTGCGACAACAGCTCGGCAAGATACCAGAAGCGGTTGAAATGCGGCTCGGAAGGCAGCGAGCAATAAGGGGCGACGATGGTAATATTCATGTTTCAGACGGCCTTACATTTCGTACGCAGCCATGGTGGTACGGTAGATTTCGTCGTCGGAGCATAAGGTTTCGACGTGTTTGTGCAGGGCTTTACCCATTTGACCACGCAACTCTGGATGCTTGATGAGTGTATCGACGGCTTCGATAAACGCTTCGTCATCGCCGAAAGGAATGCAGTAGCCGGTTTGGCCGGTGATGACCATTTCGGAAATGCCCGCCATGTTGTAGGTCACGACAGGCGTGTCGTAAAGGCCGGCTTCCAAAATATTGTTGCCGACACCTGCACCGTGGTCACCCACGCAATGCGGCGTGTTCACCAAAATATCGACTTCTTTGAAGTAGCCGGTCAAGTCGCGGACGCCGCCGAGGAAGGTGACTTTGTCTTCAATGCCCAAACGTTTGGCTTGGGCTTTGAGGTTGTCCATTTCTTCGCCGATACCTGCAACGTTGAGGCGTACAGGCATACCGCGGTCAATCATTTTCTTCAAAATATCCAACATCAGATGCACGGCGCGGACGGTGTCCAAACGGGAAAGTGTACCCAGTTGGACATAGTCTTTGACTGTTTTTTCAGGAACGAAATCTGCTTTGTGCAGGGCGTTGTAAGTGTAGGTGATGCGGTTGGCAGGAAAACCGTAACGGATGAGTTTTTCGCGTTCGTGTTTGCAGTTTCCGATGATGTACACGCCCAGCTTGTCGAAAAGCTTGGCAATTTTTGGATAAGTTTCCGGATCAAGGCCGCGAGCGTGGTAGAACACTTTGGTTTTCGGCGAGGCAAACTTGGCCGCAATGGCGCAGGCCGGGACGATACGCGCCATTTGGCAGTGAATCACATCAGGTTTCTCTTTTTTCAGCAGTTTCATATAGGCAAACATGCCTTTGACGTAACCCAAAAGACCGCCTTGGTAAAAATCAATCGGCTGCCAACGGATGCCCAATGCTTGCGCTTCCTGAATCAAAGGGCCGTCTGAAGAGGCCAATACGATATCGTGTCCGCGTTGTTTGAGCAGGCGGCCGAGGCGGAAAGTGGCGTTTTCAGTGCCACCGAGGCCGGACATGGAGGTAGTCAGGATGATTTTCATGATGGTTTCTTCGTATCGTATAGTGTTTCGTTGTATGCGTAAGCGGCCATATCTTTCAGCTTGGGCGCAACAAATACGCTGTAAATAAAAATCAGCAGGCAGGGCAGCCAGATAAACGGCATACGCAAAATGGTGGACGGAATAAAACCGGCCAGCAGGAAAATACCCAAGGCAACCCAAGCTAAAACGCGCGATTTGCCGGTTACTGCGCGGTTTGAGGCGATGTAAAGGAAATAAAACGCCGCAAAAGCAATAAAGCCAAGTAAGGAAATCATGCCGAAACCCAAATACAGCTCGATGATGAAGCTGTGCGGGTTTTCAAAGCCCAAGCTGCCGCTCAAATGGCCGCCGAAATATTCGCGGAAGTTTTTAGGGCCATAGCCGGTCAGCAGCAGGGGCGGATTATTCCAAAAGTAGTTGTAAATCTCTTGACGGTAGGACACGGAGTTGTCGCTGCCCAAGTCGTACAGGAAGAGGTACACGCGGCTGGAAAAGCGTTCTAAGAACTGGTTGCCGTTGAGCGACAGCAAAAATTCCGCAATCGCGCGTGACGGAATCATCGACAACACCAAAGCCAGCAAACCAGCTACGCCGACAGTAATAAAACCGTTTTTGCGATAGGCTGTATAAACCAGCAAAATCAACAGGTAACAGCCGATGGCGGTACGCGATACGCTGGCGAAAATGGCCATGCCCAACAGCAGGAACAAACCCCAGCCCAGTAATTTTTCTTTGTGTTTCCGTCCTTGGAGTTGGAAGAAAAACAAAATGGCAGGCGCAAGGCAGACTGCGGTGGCGGCAAGGTTGTTCGGGTTAAAGAACAAGCCTTTGAGCGAGCCTTCATCAATAGCCAACTCATCGCTGGCACTCACAAACTGAATACCGGTGGCCAACTCTGCAAACGGCGGTACGGCGATAAACAGTGTAAATACGATGAGGAACTTCTGAATTGTCCTCAAAGGGTCTTCGGCACGTTTCAATACTTGGTAAAACAAGTAGAAGAAAGCCGGAACCGCCATAAAAAACAAAATATCCATGTACTGCGTCGGTGTCAGCGACGTAATGCCCATATGGATGGCAGGCCAGATGCACATAGCGGTCAGGGCGCAGAGCATGGCAAAAATCTTGCGCGGAATATGCTTGCTTTCCAGAAAAAATACGACAAAACCAAGCAGTACAAATATCAGGGTCAGCGGGTTGTCGATACGCGGCACGCCGACCTTAAAGGACAGCGCAGGACCCAGCATATAGGCTGCGAGCATGATGTATAGGATGTAAGTGTATAAGTTCAGACGTTTTATTTTCATGGTCATTCTGTTGTTATCGTAGAGACGTGGATCTCAGGTTGGCTATTTTGCCGAACGGTTTAATTTGGCTTTGATTTTTTCGGTCGCGGCAAATAGTGCGTGTTTGTATTTTAGGAACAGGAAACCCAGTCCGACTGCCCATGCCAGCGCAAACCAAATGTAGTTGTCGCGCGTACCCAGCCAAGTGTAGGCAAGGCAGATTATCAGGCAGAGCGTTGAGTTGGTATAAATCTTCAGGCGCGGCAAAGGTTGCCATAGGCGTGAAGAGAATTCGGTTTTAAAGATAAAAAACAGCCAAAAAGCCGTTGCGCTGGCCATAGCCGCACCTTTTGCACCGAATTTCGGCACCAGCAGATAGAGCAGGGCGGTATTGGCGATAAAGGCAACGATGTTGATGACGGTAATCAGCCAAGTCGAGCGGACGACGTTCAAACCGATGCCGCTGACTTCGGTCAGCGTGTAAAACAGGGGGAAGAGCATACACGAGAGCAGGATAAATTGGACCTGCGTGTATTTTTCCGGCAGTATCCAAGTCGCCATCGGCGAGAAAATCCCGATGAGGCAAATCATTGCGCTGATGAGGACGGTCATGGAAAGCGTGATGTCGCCGATTTTGTCCAGATTGGTTTTTTCTTCTACCCATTTGAACACCAAAGGCGCCCAAATAGTGGAAAACACGCTTTGGAAAATCAGGGCGACAGCGCCGAAACTGACCGCCATCGAGTAAATGCCCAATTCGTCCAAACCCGAGATGTTTTTGAGGACGAAGCGGTCAATCGAAGTCAGCCCCCAATAGGCCAAGTTGCCGAATGCCAGCGGCAGGCCGTAGCGCAGGCCGTCTCGATGTAGCTCGGACGACCATTTCGCATGGGAAATGGCTTGCAGGTCTCTGCGCAACTGATATATCAACAGTACAACGGTCAGCACTTGGGCCGCGGTGTAGGCAAAAACCAGCGAAGTAGTATTGGCAGGCAAACCGGAGGCAATCACGGCAAAAACCAACACCAAAATCAAGAATTTCGGCGCAAGCTGGCTGACGGAAAAAGCCAATGCCTGCTCTTTCATCCGCAAAATCAGGGCTAAAAAACGGGTAATCAGCGTGGTGGCCAAGAAAATCAGAAAGAGAATCCCCAAATTTGCACTGGGGATGTCAAAAATGATTTCAGACGGCCATGATGCGTTTATCAATAACACTAAAACCACAACCGCCACAGTCAGAATCAATGGCGATAAAAAAACGGATTTGAACAGCGCGGCCTTGTCTTTAACGGCGTAATAGTCGCGAATATAGGATTGGTCCAGCCCCAAGCCCAAGAGCAGAATGCTCAGTCCGGCAATGGTCTGCAAGAGTACGATACGGCCGATGTCTTCCGCAGGGAAGTACCATGAGATAAGTGGCAGGGAAAGCAGGCTGAAAGCGGCGCTTCCTACCGGGCCCAATGCGTAGCCGAGGATTTTTTTCGCGTTCATATTATTTGTTTTCAGACGGCCAGAAGTTCGAGCTGAGCGTTTTTCGTAAGGTATGTGTTGTTACCGTTGCCGGTTTGCCAAGGCCGTCTGAAAAACAAATGGCCTTGGGAAACCGGCCGCCGTCCCGGTTGGGGAAACCGGAGGCAGCCGGATGCGTCTGAAGCAAGATTATGCTTTGATGACTTTAGGATTTTTCACTGGGAATTTGCCGCGTGTATCGACAATCAGCTTGGCATGTTCGGTAATCATGTCATAGTCGAATTTGTCGTGATCGGTGGTCAGAACCACGCAATCGTATTGGGCGACAGTTTCAGGGGTCAGCGCTTCGCTCTTCAGGTCGAAGTAGTGGTGGCCGGGGATGTGCGGGAACTCTGGAACGTGCGGGTCAGAGTAGGAAACCACTGCGCCCAGTTTGTGCAGGCGGTCCATCACTTCTACAGACGGGCTTTCGCGCATATCGTCCACGTTTTTCTTGTAGGCGATACCCAATACCAAGATTTTGCTGTCCTTGATAGAACGGTTGTGGTCATTTAAAGCCAGGCCGACTTTTTCGATAACGTAGTCGGGCATATGGGAGTTCACTTCGCCGGCCAATTCGATGAAACGGGTGTTTACGCCGTATTCGCGTGCTTTCCAAGTCAGGTAGAACGGGTCGATAGGGATACAGTGGCCGCCCAAGCCAGGGCCCGGGTAATAAGCAACGAAGCCGAACGGTTTGGTTGCAGCGGCATTGATGACTTCGTGAATGTCGATGCCCATTTTGTCGGCAACGATTTTCATCTCGTTCACCAAGCCGATGTTTACGGCGCGGTGGATGTTTTCCAGAAGTTTGGTCAGCTCGGCCGCTTTGGTGGAGCTTACTGGAACAACTTTATCGATGGCAGGTTGGTACAGCGCAAGGCCGACTTCCAAACAAGCAGGGGTATGGCCGCCGATAACTTTTGGAATGGTACGGGTTTCAAAGTTAGGGTTACCCGGGTCTTCACGCTCAGGAGAGTAAACCAAGAACACGTCTTGACCGACTTTCAAGCCGCCTTCTTCCATGCGCGGCAGCAATTCTTCTTCGGTAGTGCCGGGGTAGGTGGTGGATTCCAAAGACAACACTTGACCGGCGCGAAGGTAAGGTTTTACCGCATCGGTAGTGTCAATCACAAAGCTCATGTCCGGCTCGCGGTATTTGTTCAGCGGAGTCGGTACGCACAAAATGACGGCTTCTACTTCGCCGATGCGGGAGAAGTCGGTCGTTGCTTCAAACAGGCTGTTGGAAGCAGCGGCAATTTTGTCGGAAGGGATATGCTCAATGTAGCTTTCGCCTTTATTGAGCTTGTCGACTTTGTTGGTGTCAATGTCGAAACCCAAAACTTGGTAACCGATATCCACATAGCGCAACATCAGTGGTAAACCGACGTAGCCTAAGCCAACGATGCCGATTTTTGCGGTCTTATCGGCAAATTTTTGTATCGTAATGTTTTTCATGATGTCTTTCGTGTAATGAATGAGTAAATCGGGAGTGTTTGCCCGATGCCTGAGTTGTTTGCTGCAACCGCATAGCCATAGCCGGCTGCCGTATCGTGTGAAGCCTTAAAAACCATACTTATAATTACATTAGACAAAATCATAAGCACTTATCTGATTCGTCTCAATCGAAAAAGTTTAACGGTCGTTCAGACGGCCTCTGTGGTATGGAAACGGTATTTTTGAATACTTTATTTTTAGAAGTTGCATTCAACTACATGTTTTAATTTTAGATATTGCTTTGTCAAATTCATGGTTCATGAAATAAAACTACCGTTTATGCCGTTTAAAACCCTTCTAGAATAAAAACTTTTAATAAATTTTCGTGGCTTAACTTATCTTAATAATCCATTATTTCGTGATGAAAAAAAGGAAAATTTGTCGACAATCAGCTTGAGGATAGTTAACTCAAGTCAAAGTTTTAAATTGGAATACGCTATAGTCATTATAATATATCGATGAAAAAAGCACATTTATTGCTATATAAATGATAGATAAATTCTATTGAAATGGTTTAATTTTTAAGTTGAGGCAATTAGACGGATTTTTTCCGGAGAACCCATTTAATGTCCTGCCCGATGATTTCTACCGATTGACTTTGCCAAGGGCCGTCTGAAAGTAGGACGGCCGGATTTTCAGGAAGGGAGAAAAGAGGTTTGCCTGCGCCTAATAGTTTCGGCGCTTGGTAGAGGACGATTTCATCCACCAAGTCATCCTTCAGAAAGGCTGAAGCAAGTGTTGAGCCTGCTTCTACCAGAACTTCGCCAAAGCCAAGCTCTGCCAGTTGCGGCATGAGGGAAAGAAGATTGATGCGGCCGTTGATGTGTTCAGACGGCCTGATGATGCGGATATGTTCAAATGCGCTTAGAGCCTGCAAACGTTGTTCGTCTGAGGAAAGGGTAACGATAACGGTCGGGCTTTCAGTATCGGTAACGAGGCGGCAGTCCAAAGGGATTTGCAGTTGGCTGTCCAAGACGATACGCGCAGGTTGGCGCAGGGTGGGGAAGCTGCGGACGTTGAGTTTCGGGTTGTCGGCAAGTACAGTACCGATACCGGTCAAAACGGCGCAACTTTCGGCACGGAGAATTTGTACGTCTTCGCGTGCTGCTTCGCCGGTAATCCAAAAGCTGCGGCCGTCTGAAAGGGCGGTTTTACCGTCCAAACTGGCGGCGCATTTGAGGCGGACAAACGGTCTGCCACGTTCGATACGCGACAGAAAACCGCGGTTGAGTTCGCGCGCCTGCGCTTCTAACAAACCGCTTTCGGTACGGATTCCGGCGGCTTCCAACATAGACAAGCCTTTGCCTGCGACCAACGGGTTAGGGTCGGTCATAGCGGCGACCACGCGCGTTACGCCGGAATGAACGAGCGCTTCGGCACATGGCGGCGTGCGGCCGTAATGGCTGCAAGGTTCCAGCGTGACATAGGCTGTTGCGCCTTTTGCCGCCATTCCAGCCTGCCTCAACGCATGAACTTCAGCGTGCGGTTCGCCTGCTTTGATGTGGAAACCTTGTCCGACGATTTGTGCGCCGTGTGCAATCACGCAACCGACGCGGGGATTGGGGGAAGTAGAAAACCGCCCAAGCTTGGCCAGCTCGAGGGCGGTTTGCATCATTTGGGTATCAAGTGCGGAAAACATGGTTTCAGACGGCCTTATTTGGCTTTACATTCGGCGATGACTTGGGTGAATTCGGAAACGTCTTTAAAGCTTTTATAGACGGATGCGAAGCGGACATAAGCGACTTGGTCGATTTTTGCCAGCTCTTCCATCGCCATTTCGCCGACGATGCGCGAGGCGACTTCTTTTTTGCCCAAACGGTAGAGGCGTTGTTCGATAAGGGCAACGGTTTCATCGATTTGTTCTTGAGTGACAGGGCGTTTGTGCAGCGCGCGCTCAAGGCTGGTCTGCAGTTTGTGCGGATTGAAGGGAACCCGTGTGCCGTTGGATTTGATGACTTGCGGCATCCGCATTTCAACGGTTTCAAAAGTGCTGAAGCGTTGTCCGCATTCCAAGCATTTGCGACGGCGACGGATGCTGTTGGTGTCTTCCAACCATCGCG
This sequence comes from Neisseria sp. HMSC068C04, assembly GCF_001810105.1. NCBI lineage: Bacteria > Pseudomonadati > Pseudomonadota > Betaproteobacteria > Neisseriales > Neisseriaceae > Neisseria > Neisseria sp. HMSC068C04. Next base: position 71,043 of record NZ_KV799980.1, on the reverse strand, counting down.
AGTCGGTTACTTGTGTGTTGGGGTGTTGGCAAAACGGGCACTTCATCGGGTTTCCTTGTCATACGCTCGGCAAGGTCGCTAAGCAATTGAATTTATTGTTTGTGAACTATTATTGTAGCGGATTGCGTTATTTTCGTATAGTAAACGCTTTGACTATGGATTAAGTATAAAAAGGCCGTCTGAAAGGGCAACTTGAGCGAAGTTGATCTTTTCAGACGGCCTTGAGTTTTTCAGTCAATCAACCGTTAAACCGATACGCCGACGGCGCGGGCGATTTCCAAACCTTCTTCCGCACTCATATAAACCGGATTTTCGGGGCGGTCGCTGCGGACGATATCGCCGTCTTGAAACATCACCAATTCATTGACTGCCAACTGCGACCAAGTTTCATCGCGCGTCAGGGGCAGGGTGGCGATGACGGAGACCTTGTCGTTTGGCGTGGTCACTGTGGAAAAATCGACCATCACATCATCGTCCAGTAGGCGAGCTTTGCCAAACGGGGCTTTGCGTACGATGTAGTGCAGCAAGGTACTGGCATGGGCAAACAGGCAGTCGCCGTTGGACATCACGAAGTTGAACAAGCCGTAGCGGCGGATTTCATGAGTCAGGCCGGCGATGGCGTCAAACAAAACTTCAGGTTCGGGTTTGGTGGCAAAGCGGCTGCGCAGGCGGTTGAGGATAAAGCAGAACGCGCGTTCGGAATCGGTCGTGCCGACCGCGTGGTAGTACTCTCCCTGCTCGGGGAAAAAATCAATCAAATGGCCGTTGTGTGCAAACAGCCAATATTCGCCCCACATCTCGCGCATGAAGGGGTGAGTGTTCGCCAACGAGGTCTGGCCTTGTGAGGCCTTGCGGATATGGGCGATAACGTTTTCAGATTTGATTTGGTAGGCGCGCACCAAGTCGGCAACGGGAGAGTTGGCGCTGGGCTTGTCGTCGTGAAACAAGCGCACGCCTTTGCCTTCAAAGAAACCGATACCGAAGCCGTCGGCATGGTGGTCGGTAATGCCGCCACGGCGGCGGAAGCCTTCAAAAGAAAACATGATGTCTGTGGGAGTGTTGCAATTCATGCCGAGCAGTTGGCACATGGCGTTAACCTTTGTTTTGGGTATTTATAGGGTCATTATGGTGTATCGGGCAGGCAGTTTCAATATATAGAGTGTGATATGTTTATAACTGTCTCATACTTGGCGGGCCGTCTGAAAAATTGCTGTCAAAAATTCAGACGGCCTTAAAGTGTTTCCAGACAGGGCGGCATTGTTCGGGTAAGTCGGGACAGGCGCCGAGTATGCCGCCGCTAAAGTCGTTGGGGCGGTGGAAGTCGCTGCCTGCGCTGGCGAGAAAGTCGAAGCGGTCGGCAAGCAGGGCATAGTTGAGGCGGTCGTTTTTACAGCAGTTGCCGCTGTGCACTTCAATTCCTGCGCCGCCGAGGTTTTTAAATTCTTGAAACAGGTTTCGTTTGGCGGTGGCGGATAATTCATAGCGCATCGGGTGGGCGATAATGGCCATGCCGCCCGCGCCTGTAATCGCGGCTACGCAGTCTTCCAGTGTGGTCCATTCATGTCTGACGGAACAGGATTTGCCGTCACCCAGATATTTGGTAAATGCCTGCTGTTTGTTTTTGACATGGCCTTCGCGAATGAGGAATTCGGCAATGTGGGTGCGGCTGGCCATTTCTTTATTGGCAGCCAATGCCAGCGCGCCTTCATACGCGCCTGTGATGCCTTTTTTCTCCAGTTTGGCCGCAATGGCTTCCAATCGTTTCAGACGGCCTTTGCGGACTTCAGCAAGCAGGTTTTGCAGGGTTTCGTTGTGTTCGTCAAAGTCCAAGCCGACAACGTGGATGGTGCGGCCGCGCCAAGTGACGGATATTTCCACGCCGTTGACGAAGGGGAGGCCGAGGGTATCGGCTTCGGCGCGTGCTTCGGCAAGTCCGCCGGTGTGGTCGTGGTCGGTCAGGGCGAGCAGGGTGCAACCGTTTTGACGGGCGAGTCGGACAACTTCGGTTGGGGACAGCATGCCGTCTGAAACGGTCGAATGGCAGTGTAAATCAATCATGGTTTTGCTTTGAATTTTCTCAAAAAAGGCCGTCTGAACGTTTCAGACGGCCTTGCTTTAGAACATTAGAACAGAGAGTCCAGTTGTTGTCTGTTGTTGCCGGTATTGCTTGGCAGAACTGGGGTTTCGTCTGATTCTTCGCGGGCTGGCGCAGTGTTGCCCTCGGCACGGCGGCGATTTTCATTCGGAACGGCACGACGGGCAGGTTGGGCAGGGCGCGGAGCAACGCCGCTGTTGTCCAAAGCCAGGTCGGAGCTGGTGGTCATGCGTTCGCGCATGTACACTTCGCCGCCGTTTGCAACCACGCCATCAGGCGCTTTCATTGGTTTCACGTTGGTGCCTTTCAGGGCGAAGCGCATGTATTCTACCCAAACCGGTACGGCGATTGTACCACCGTAGCCTGCACGGCCCATGCTGCGCGGTTTGTCAAAGCCGATATAGACGGCAGTCACAACGCTAGGGTTGAAGCCGACAAACCATGCGTCTTTGTTGTCGTTGGTGGTACCGGTTTTACCGGCGATGTCGGAGCGGCCGAGTGCGGCTGCACCGCGTGCGGTACCGACACGGACAACGTCCTGCATGATTTTGTACATGATGTAGGCGTTGCGCGGGTCAATGGCTTGAGGTGCGTTTTCACCGGCTACCAAAGGTTGCATTTGCGCCTTCAGACGGCCTTGGCTGTCATAGATTTTGTCGATGACGTGGGCAGATACTTTGTAACCGCCGTTGGCAAAGACGCTGTAACCTTCTGCAATACGCAACGGCGTGGTTTCGCCTGTACCTAAAGCCATAGACAGGCTGGCAGGGATTTCAGACGGCTTGAAGCCGAAGCGTTGGATGTATTGTTGCGCGTAGCCGATGCCGATAGACATCAGGATACGGATGGACACCATGTTTTTCGACGCGGTCAAAGCCTGACGCAGCGTGATGTAACCGGCATAGCGGCCGTCAGAGTTTTTCGGGTTCCATGCTTTACCATTTGCACCTTTACCCGGCAGGGAAATCGGCGCATCGTTAATCATGGTGGAGGCAGTCATGCCTTTTGCCAAAGCGGCGGAATAAACGAACGGTTTGAACGTCGAGCCGGGTTGGCGCATGGCTTGAGTTGCGCGGTTGAAGGTTTTGCTGTGGTAGTCGTAGCCGCCGACCAATGCACGGACTGCACCGGTTTTCGCATCTAAAGACACCAATGCGCCTTGCAACAAAGGTTCTTGAACGACGGTAAAAGTATCGCCACTGCCTTTAACGCGAATGACGGAGCCGCGGCGGATGCGGTCTTCGCCCATTTTTTCGTTATTGACGGCACGGGCGGCAAAGCCTAAAGCGTGGCTGTTCAGCGTGACTTTACGGCCGCTCGGCAACTGAATCTGTACACCTTTGCGTGAGGCTTCCAATACAACCGCAGGAATCATTTTATCGACGGTGTAAAGTGTAGAAAGATATTGGCTGACGGTTTCTTCTACGTTGTCGCTTTTACTCAGGTCGATGTAGTTTTCTGCACCACGGTAGCTGCTGCCGCGGTCGAAATTGCGCAGAACTTTACGCAGGGCTTCGGTGGCCACGCGCTGGTGTGCGGTATCGACGGTGGTATATACCTTGAAGCCTTGTGTGTAGGCATCTTCGCCGTATTTTTCAAACAGCTCTTGACGCACCATCTCGGCAACATACAGGGCATTTTGGTCGATGTTTTGTACAAAACGCTCGTAATGCAACTCTTCTTTCAAAGCCTGATCGCGTTGCTGCAGGGTAATCATGCCTTCTTCCAGCATATTGTTCAGAATATAAGTCTGACGCAGTTTGGCACGCTCAGGGTTCACAATCGGATTGTAGGCGGAAGGTGCTTTAGGCAAGCCGGCCAACATGGCGGCTTCGGCCAATGTTAAATCATTAACATTTTTATTGAAATAAATTTGGGCGGCGGAGGCAAAACCATAAGCGCGTTGACCCAAATAGATTTGGTTGAAGTACAGCTCCAAAATCTTGTCTTTGCTCAAAGACTGCTCGATTTTGTAGGCCAGCAGGGCTTCGTTGAATTTACGGGTGAATGAACGCTCGCTGCTCAGGTAGAAGTTTTTGGCAACCTGTTGCGTAATCGTACTGGCACCGGATTGAACGCCGCCGGCCATGACGTTGCCGATCGCGGCACGCGCCACGCCCCAAACGTCCACACCCCAGTGGTCGTAGAAGCGTTTGTCTTCGGCGGCAATCACGGCGTCTTTCAAAATTTTCGGGAAGTCGCCGATTTTGGTAAATTCACGCCGTTGTTCGCCGTAAACGCCAATGACTTGGCCGTCTGAAGAATAAATCGTCAGCGGCATTTTTGGTTTGTAGTGTTGTAAAGAGTCCAAAGACGGCAGTTTTGGATAGGTTACCAAAATTGCAATTGCAATCAGACCTACACCGAAAAGAGCCAGTCCTAATAAGAGACCCATGCAGGTCGTTATAATCTTTTTAATCATGACTAAGTAATAATTTTGCCATTAATGGCGATAAATAAAGTAAAATGGGAAACGATTTCTATCAGCCACAGTCAATACTGTGTAAAGAATAAGAAGTCCTTTACGGATAACGAAACAGTTACTCACTCCTAAATGATACAGGGAAGTCAAATCATGCGCTTATTTAAAAGCACGAAGGATACCAAAACAGGCAAGGCTTCTAGCGGATTGAACAACCGCTCTGCCATCGGCGTCGACATCGGCCAACATGCCATTAAGATGGTACAACTGACAGGCCGTAGTTTAAACCAAATCCAGCTGGAAAAATACGTTATTACCAAATTGCCTAAAAATATTGTCAAAGGCAACAAAATTCAAGACTACGATCAGCTTGCTACTTACATCCAACATACTTACACACAATTACGCAGTTCTTGCAAAAATATTGTTGCGGCTGTGCCACAAAATTTGGCGACAGTCGAGCAAATTATTTACAACCCGCGTGATACCGATTTGGACTTGGAAGAGTTTGTCGAGGCGGAAGTCGGCCAATTTGCGCCTATTGAAGAAATGAACTACGACTTTCAAGCCGAGGAAGTCGGTTCAGGCCAGCATGTTTTAGCTGTTGCAGCCAAAAAAGACGATGTGGAGCCGCGCATTGAAATGTTTGAAAATGCGGGCCTGCCTTTGTCTGCTTTGGATTTGGACTTGTTGGCACAACGCAATGCCTTTGTTTATTGGATGAATACGCATGCTCCCGAAATGGCAGAGGAAAAAGTTGCCGTGTTCGGCATTCATGCGACGCAAATGTATGCACTGATTTTGCAAAACGGCCGCATTCTCTATAAACAAGAAACACCGGTTAGCACTGAGCAGCTCAATCAGCTGATTCAGCGTACTTATCAGGTGACGGAAGAAAAAGCCGCGCAAATGATGGCTTCTCAAAACAAGCCTTCCGACTACCAGTCTCAGATTGCCGACCGTTTTAATGTACAGGTTGCGCAAGAAGTTCAGCGTGTTTTGCAATTTTACTATACCACGCAGGCCACTGATTCTTTCGCCAATATCAAACACATCCTGCTGACCGGCTTTACAGCGCAACAGGCAGGTTTGGCAGAAAGCATTTTCTCGCAAACCAATACGGCAACAGAATATCTGCATCCGATTTCATATGTGGAACGCAGTGCAAAAGTAGAATTGCCGCAGTTTCAAATTGATGCGCCGTCACTGACTTTGGCGTTCGGATTGGCATTAAGGGGACTTTGAGAACATGATTGAATTAACCAGAATCAACCTTCTTCCGTATCGGGAAGAGATTAAACAGCGCAAGCAGCAGCAATTCAAAATATTGATGCTTGGTGCTTTTGCAGTGGGTTTGGGCTTGGTGGCCGCTACCTATCTCGGTATTGATAGCGCTATAAGCAATCAAGAAGGCCGCAACAACTTCCTGCAAACCGAAATTGACAGACTTGATAGAGAATTAGGCGAAATCGATAAACTTCAGCAAGAAAAAGAAGCCTTCTTGGCTAAAAAGCTGAAAGTTGAAGAGTTGCAGGAAAAACGCTATCAAGCGGCTTATATCCTTGATTCTTTGAATGCGCTTACGCCCGATAATACTTATTTGACTGCGTTGGAAGCAGAAAGCCCGACCAGCTATAAAATCAGCGGCCATGCCATCAGCGACAATAAAATCGCCGTTATGATGCGCTCCCTGCCAAGTACAGGTATTTTCTTGCAGCCTGAATTGTTGAGCATTAAAAAAGTAGATAGCTACCAAGAATTTACTTTGAAATCTTCAATCAACCAAGTAAATACGCCGGCTCCTGCACCGACTGCCCAAAGCAGCGATGAAACGGCCGAACCTGTGGTAGAACCTGCTCCGGAGGCTCAATAATGGCATCTAAAAACCTGAAACAATTGGACGTACAAAACCTGTACCTGCTCAATATGCCTTCAAAACTTTTGCTGGCAGGTTTATTGATTGTCGGTATGTTGGCTTTGGGCTATGTCGGCGTATTTAAAGGTCAGATTGAAACCCTGAATACGCAGGAAGCCAAAGAAGAAGAGTTGAAGGAAACCTTTACGCGGAAAAGCATTCAGGCGGCAAGTTTGAACAATCTAAAGGCTGAATTGGCTTCGATCCGTTCTGCATTTGATGTTTTGTTGAAACAATTGCCGACCGACGCGGAAATTCCGAATCTGATTCAAGAGCTGCATCAGGCAGGTTCAACCAACGGACTACGTTTGGACAGCGTTGCACCGCTCCAACCTGAAAACGATGGTCCGATTCAAAAACTGCCGTATCAGATTTCCATCACAGGCAAATACTCTCAGATCAGCCAATTTACCCGTGATGTAGGCGATTTGTCGCGCATTATTACGTTAGATTCCTTGAAACTCGTGAACGCAGGCGAGGATAAAGAGGGCAAAGGCAATAAAGGCGAGTTGACATTGAGCGCGATTGCGACGACTTACAAAGCACGTCCGGCCGAAGAGATTGCTGCCGAATTGGCTGCGCAACAGGCACAAGAAGAAGGCAAACCTGCCGAGAATGAGCAAAAATAAAAGAATAGGGAAATCATGAAAAAAATCATCTTACTCTTAAGTCTTCTTCCCTTGGCAGCCTGTACGCAAAGCTATGAAGATTTGACTCAATGGATGACGCAAACCCGTCAGGAAGCAAAATCCAAGATTATTCCGTTTGAAGAGCCGACGGTTGCATTGCCTAAGCCGTATAGCCCGCCGAACTTTAAAGGTATGAATGCGTTTGATTCACGCCGTTTGGACACTGCGCCTAAAGGCGGCAATGCGCCGGATGTGAACCGTCCGAAAGAAACATTGGAAGCCTTCAGTTTGGAAAACATGGCCTTCGTCGGAACGCTGCAAAGCGGCGGCAAAGTTTCCGGATTTATCAAGGTCAACGACCATGTTTATACCGTTTATCCCGGAAACTACATCGGTCAGAATTACGGCAGAATCCAAAGTATTACCGAAGATAAAATTATCTTGACCGAGCAAGTTGAAGACAGCTACGGCAACTGGGTGTACCGGAAGGCCGAATTGCCATTGAGCAGTAAAGAGGCGGATTCTTCCAATAGCTCAGATAGTTCGAATTCAAATTAATTTAGGGGTCTCACTCGATTATGAAAACCAAGCACATGACAAAATTATTTGCCGGCTTCAGCGTTGCCCTCGCTGTTCAGACGGCCTTTGCAGGCAATATTACCGATATCAACGTTTCCACTTTGCCTGACAACCAAAAAATCATCAAAATCCGTTTCGACAAAGACGTCACTACACCTCATGGTTTTGTAACATCTACTCCGGCGCGTATTGCATTGGATTTTGCCAATACCAATATCCGTTTGCCTCAACCTGTTTTGGAATATGCCGACCCATTGCTGAATCAAATTACTGCGGCGCAAAACAATGACCGTGCACGCGTGGTTTTGGGTTTGAACAAAATCAGCCAATACAATACTGAGATTCGCGGCAACGAAGTTTGGGTATTTGTAAACGAATCTACTGACCAAACCAATGCGGCCGTTGCAAATGAACGTGCGGCTACGCCGTCTACCGCGCGCGCTGCTCAGACTTATCAAGCTGTTTCAGCAGCCAATATCGATTTTCGCAAAGGCGCACGCAATTCCGGCATTATTGAATTGTCCGCCCCTGGTTTCAGCGGACAGCCGGACATTAAACAGCAGCGCGACCGCGTGGTTGTGACATTGAAAAACCATACGCTGCCGACACAAGCGCAACGCAGTTTGGATGTGGCTGACTTCAACACTCCTGTACAAAACGTTACGCTCAAGCGTATCGGCAATTCTACCCAGCTCATTATCCGCAACAATAATGCGAATTGGGACATCAATACCAAAGCTTCTTCCGGCCGTTTTGTATTTGAAGTATCGCCTAAAGCCGCCAATACCGAATCCGGTGGCTTGAACCAAAATGTAAACAAATCGTTCAAAGGCCGTAAAATTTCTTTGGATTTCCAAGATGTAGAAGTTCGTACCATCTTGCAGATTTTGGCAAAAGAATCCGGCGTGAATATTGTTGCCAGCGATACTGTCAAAGGCACCATGACTTTGTCCTTGAAAGATGTACCTTGGGATCAGGCTTTAGACTTGGTTATGCAGGCGCGTAATTTGGATATGCGCCGTCAAGGCAACATCATTAATATTGCGCCTCGCGATGAATTGTTGGCAAAAGACAAAGCCTTCTTGCAGGCTGAAAAAGAGATTGCCGAATTGGGTCCGCTGTATTCTCAAACTTTCCAGTTGAAATACAAAAACGTGGAAGAATTCCGCAAAATTCTGCGTTTGGAAGAATACGACAGCAATAATTCCAACACCCGCAATACTCTGTTGAGCAACCGAGGCAGCGCCTTAATCGATCCGGCCACCAATACACTGATCGTGACCGACAACCGCGGCGTGATTGAGAAATTCCGCAAACTGATTGATGAATTGGACGTTCCAACCCGTCAAGTGATGGTGGAAGCGCGTATTGTGGAAGCAGAAGATACCTTCTTCCGCAACTTGGGCGTTAAATTCGGTTCCGGTGGTGCAAGTGGCCGTAACGCATGGGGCAGCAACTGGAGCAATGCACAAACCAACTACAATACCAATGCCTCATTTAACCGTGGCGACGTAGGCTACCGCACATGGACTTTGGACCCGAACGTCAGTCTGCCGACCGCAGCCGCAGTCAACAGCATTGCGCTGGTGCGTGCGTTCTCGTCCGGCGCATTGGGTTTGGAAATCAGCGCGTCTGAAGAACAAGGTAAGAGCAAAACCATTTCCAATCCGCGCGTGCTGACACAAGACCGCAAAGAAGCCAAAATTGAATCCGGTACGGAAATTCCTTACCAAGAGGCTTCTTCCAGCGGTGCGACTTCGATTACCTTCAAGAAAGCCGTTTTGGGCTTGACCGTAACGCCGAACATTACGCCTGACGGTCAAATCATCATGACTGTGAAGATTAATCGCGATACCCCGATCGACTGTACCGTGGATTCTCTGACAACCAAGTGTATCAATACCAAGCACTTGAATACCCAAGCCATGGTTGAAGATGGCGGCACGCTGATTGTCGGCGGTATTTACGAAGAAGAAAGTACTAATGCAGTGAACAAAGTCCCTGTTTTGGGCGATATTCCTGTTGTCGGCAATCTGTTCAAATCACGTGGCAAACGTGAAAACCGCCGTGAGCTGTTGATCTTCATCACGCCGCGCATCATGGATAATGTGGGTAACAATCTGCGTTACTGATTTTTAAAATGACAAACAGGCATATCTGCAAAGGTATGCCTGTTTTGGTTTTCAGACGGCCTGAGATGAAAAGGCCGTCTGAAAAACGACGAACTTTTCCACGAAACCACCATATCGTATAAAATGACCCTCATGGAAAAAATCAACGGTAATTTAATCTTAATCGGGCTGATGGGCGCGGGCAAAACCACTTTGGGCAAGCAGCTTGCCCAAATGTTTGAATGCCCGTTTTACGACAGCGACTACGAAATCTGCACTTCTTCAGGCGTATCCATTCCGACCATTTTTGAGATGGAAGGGGAGGAAGGCTTCCGCAACCGCGAAACCAATATGCTGAAGAAGCTCGCTTCCCGGCGCAATATTGTTTTATCGACCGGTGGCGGCTCAGTATTGCGCAGTGAAAACAGACAGATTTTGCGCCAAAACGGCACGGTTGTTTATCTGCATGCCAGCCCCGAAACCTTGCTGGAACGTACCCGTTACGACAGCAACCGGCCGCTGTTGCAAGTTGCCGACCCTTTGGCCAAACTGCAAGAGCTGTATGACCAACGCGATACGTTGTACCGTCAAACCGCCCATCTCGTCATCGAATCCGACAGCTGTCACAAAACGCTCAAACGCCTGATACAGGCTTTAGGCGAATAAACACGCTTTGCAAAGGAACACCATGCGCACCCTGACTGTCCAAACCCCGTCCCATCAATACCCCATCTTTATCGGGCATAAACTGATTGAGCAGGCCGATACGCTGCTTCAGCCCTATTTAGGCAAAAAAGCAGCCATCATTACCAACGAAACCGTTGCGCCGCTTTATCTCAAACAGCTTCAGACGGCCTTAGACAGACTGGGCGTGCCGCATTTCAGCATCATCCTTCCCGACGGCGAAGAATATAAAAACTGGCAGACGCTTAACCTGATTTACGATGGCCTGATGCAAAACCGTGCCGAACGCAAAACCACTTTAATCGCTTTGGGCGGCGGCGTGATAGGCGATATGGTCGGCTTTGCCGCGGCGACTTATCAGCGTGGCGCACCTTTTATCCAAGTGCCGACCACATTGCTCAGCCAGGTCGATTCCTCGGTCGGCGGTAAAACCGCCATCAACCATCCGCTCGGTAAAAACATGATTGGCGCGTTCTACCAGCCGCAAGCCGTGCTGGCCGATTTGACCGCCCTGCAAACGCTGCCGCAACGCGAACTTTCCGCAGGCATGGCCGAAGTCATCAAATACGGCGCATTGGGCGATGCTGAATTTTTTGCTTGGTTGGAAGAAAATATGGCCGACCTGATGGCGCAACATCAAGAAAAAATGGCAGAAGCCGTTTATCATTGCTGCAAAATGAAGGCCGATATTGTTGCCCAAGACGAAACCGAGCAGGGCATCCGCGCATGGCTTAATCTCGGCCACACTTTCGGCCATGCCATCGAAGCTGAAATGGGCTACGGCGTATGGTTGCACGGCGAGGCTGTTGCCGCCGGTTGCGTCCTTGCTTCCCGTTTGTCGCAAATCTTGGGCAAAACCCAACAAGCTGATACCGACCGAATTGCCGCTTTAATGGAAGCCGCCTCCCTCCCGTCTGCGCCGCCTGTTTTCTCATTTGAAAAATGGATTGAACACATGAGCCACGATAAAAAAGTCAGCAGCGGCATCATGCATTTTGTCGGTTTGGAATACTTGGGCAAAGCCAATATCACTGAAATTACCGATATGGAAATCCTCCGCCAAACCTTGCAGCCGTATTTGTGAGGAATGAATGAGGTTTGCTTTAAAATATAAAAAGGCCGTCTGAAAGGTATTTTCAGACGGCCTTTGGTTTTTTAAGCGTTTTGATTTATCGGATTAAAGCTAGATAAACCAATTTGAGCGGGTCGATTATTTAAAGCGTCTTTTTATCCAACTCGGCAATAATCAGCAAGCCGCTGTCAAAGCGTCGGCTGTCGGCCAGTTTCAGACGGCCTTGATGGCGTTTGACAATGGTGTTTGCGATGGAAAGCCCCAGGCCGGTGCCTTGTTGTTCGGTGCCGAGAATGCGGTAGAAGGGGTCGATAACGCGTTGGCGTTCGCTTGGGGGAATGCCGGGGCCGTCGTCTTCCACCCAGATGTTGAGGTATTCGGCGGTTTCGTCAAAGCCCAAATCGATGCAGCCGCCTTTGGGGGTGTAGCGGATGGCGTTGTCGGTAAAGGTTTTGATGAGGGTGTAGATTTCGGTGTCGTCGGCGTGGATTTGGCAGTCGTTTTCAACGGCGACGCCGATGTCTTGACCTTTGGCCAGCGCCAGCGGCATGAGTTCCTGCAAGACGCGGCGGAACTGGTTTTGCAGGCTGATCAGGGTTTTGGGGCGTTGGGTTTCGGGTGCTTGGGCGCGTGCGAGGGAGAGGAGTTGCTCGAGCAGGTGGCGGTTGCGCTGTATGCTTTGTTGCAACAGGGCGGACTGCTCGCGCGCTTCGGCGGACAGCTGCATATTGTTGAGCCGTTCTGCCTGAAGGGAAAGGGCGGTCATGGGGCTACGCAATTCGTGTGCGGCATCGGCGATAAAGCGTTGCTGTTGGCGGACGTTTTCGTCGGTACGTCGCAACAGGTTGTTGATGGCGACGACAAAGCCTTGGATTTCGCTGGGAATGTCTTGCGTGTCCATCGGCGAGAGGTCGTTGATTTGGCGCTGTTCCAAATCGTTGGACAGGGTTTTGACGGAACGCATGGCGCGATGGGTAATCCAGACGGTGAGCAGGATAATCAGGGGCAGGGCGAGGAGCATGGGGAGGATGCTCTGCACGGCGGCCATTTCGGCCAGCTCTTCGCGATAGTCGCTTTCCTGCATGACGGCGATGCGGCCTTGCTTGGTATTACGGGTATAAACGCGGTAGTAATCGTCGTCGTCATCGGCCTGAATGGTGTGCAGGCCGTCTGAAATCTGCTCAGGCAGGCTGACAATGGGGTTGGGCGTATTGGGAAATTGAACGGAAATCTTGTTGTCGTTGTCGAGCGAGTGATTTTCGTCATCGGCATTGCTCGGGTCGAGATAGTTCGCGACTTGGCGCAACAGGTCGTCTTGAACCTCTTGGGTCTCGTGATAAGTATCGTAATATGAAAATATGCCTGCAAGAATGGAGAGGGGCAGGAGCATGCAGATCAGGGCGAGGCTGATCCGGACTTGCAGGGATTGTTTGATGGTGTGGATAAGGCGTTGCATGGTTTGTGTGTTGGTGTTGTTTTGGTTTTTCAGACGGCCTGGTTGTTTTGTGCAACCAGCCAGCCGACCCCGCGGACGTTTTGAATCGCTTCTTTGCCGAGTTTTTTGCGTAAGGCGTGAATCAGGAAGTCAACGGCGTTGCTTTCGACTTCTTCACCCCAGCCGTAGATTTTATCTTCCAAATCGCTGCGCGACAGAATCATGCCCGGACGCAGTAGCAGGGCTTGGAGGACGGCAAATTCTTTGTTGCTGAGCATGATGGCCTGTTCCTGCCCGACCACTTCCGCCTGATGGGTGGAAGGGTTGAGTGTGATGATGCCGTTGCTCAGCAGCGTTTGCGCCTGTCCGCCGTGTCGGCGCAATACGGCGCGCATACGGGCTTGCAGTTCCGCCATGTCGAAGGGTTTGACGATGTAGTCGTCTGCGCCGCCGTCTAGGCCGTTGAGGCGGCTGTGCAAATCGTCGCGCGCGGTCACGATTAAGACGGGAACGGTACAGCCGCCGTTGCGGATTTGCGCCAATACGTCCAAACCGTCTTTGCCGGGCAAACCTAAATCTAAGAGCAGCAAATCGTATGCCTGCGCCGCCACTGCTGCGGCAACTTCCGAACCGCGGCTGACCCAATCGACAGCGTAGCCGGTGTCTTTCAGGTTGGCACTGACGGCTTGGGCAATCATGGCATCGTCTTCAACCAATAATACACGCATGGAAGTTCTCCGGAGGATGGGCGGATAGTGATTATAACCGCACACAATTAGTAAAAATTTAGGAACTGTCGAAAAACTGATTTTTTGCAAAAGATGAGGCCGTCTGAAAATTCGTTTTTCAGACGGCCTGTATGCTCCAATCCCGATTATTTAGGGTTTTTCTCAATCAAGGCAACCAATTGGTCGATATAGCCTTGAACAAATCCGCGTGCAGATTCGATGAGCTGGCCGTTGTCGTCAAACAGGGTAGGCGAGTTGCCGAGGAACACTTCCGGCTGGCCGGTCAGCGGCATATCGAAATACGAAAGGGCAAGGCGCAGATTTTTTTGCGCACTATAGCCGCCCATTTTGCCGACTGAATGGCTGATGATGCCGGCCGGTGTTTTTTTCCAGGCAACATCGGCATTGGGTTTGGAACCGATGTCGATGGCGTTTTTCAGGCAGGCCGGGACGGTGCGGTTGTTTTCGGAAGTCACGAACAATACGCCGGCAGAGGCTTTGATGGTTTCACGGAATTCGGTATAGCTAGACGGAGTAGGGACGTCGGTAACGGCAGGGTCGTCGTAGTCGAAGTTGTATAAAGGCAAATGGCCGATTTCGACGATTTGCGCTTCGTAACCTTCGGGGAACATGGAAATGACGTTTTGTGCGATTTTTCGTGCAAACGAGCCTTTACGCAGACTGCCGACCAAGATGCTGACTTTCTTTGACATGTTTTTCTCCTGTTTAATAATAAAAATGAAAACAATTCTAAATTTTAGTGTTATCTGGGGAAGCGGTCAAGGTTTCAGACGGCCTGTCAAAAAGGTTTATGCTAAAATAACGGTTTCGCTGATATTTCAAATTATTATGCACGCTTCTGATTCGCAAGAGGACGCAACGGCACACGAATACTTCGCCGACAATCCCGACTTTCCTGCTAAAACCATTGTCGCCACCTTATTCATCGGCGCATTTTTCGGCTATCTCAACGATACACTACTGAATGTCGCGCTCACGCCGATTATGAAAGATTTCGGTGTCGATAAGACCACGGTTCAATGGCTGACGACGGGCTTTTTACTGGTTATGGGGGCATTTACGCCGATTACGGCAGGCGTGATCCAATGGTTTGAAACGCGCAAAATGGTGCTGTTTACGCAGGCAACGTTTTTAGCAGGCTCACTGATTTGCGCGTTTGCACCGACGTTTGGCGTATTGGTGGTCGGGCGTATGGTGCAGGCAGTGTCTGCCGCGTTTTTTGTGCCGCTTCTGTTTAACGGCGTGTTGTCGATTTTCCCGCCCAACAAGCGCGGAACGGCGATGGGCGTGATTACCATGATGTTTACCGCCGCGCCTGCAATGGGGCCGACGCTGTCGGGCATCATCATCGACCATACGCATTGGCGTGTGCTGTTCGGCTTTACCGCGCCGTTTATGTTGGCGGCGATGGTGCTGGTGGGCAAATATTTGACGGTCAATTTGAGCAACATCAGCCGTCCGAAAATCGATATGTTGTCGGCAGTTTTGTCGATTGCGGGCTTCGGCGGGCTGGTTTATGCGAGCAGTAATTTTGCCCATATGCCGCTGGTGGAATTTATCCTGCTCTTTGCCGCTTCCGTTGTGCTGGTGGGTTGGTTTGCGCACCGTCAGTTCCGTTTGGCTACGCCGTTGTTGAACCTTCGTGCGTTTGAATACAAGCAGTTCAGATATTGCGTTGTGATTTTAGCCGGTGCGATATTCCTGTTCTTGGGCTTGGAACTGATGGTGCCGATGTACACGCAGCAAGTGTTGATGCTGACCGGTACGGCAACCGGTCTGATTCTGATGCCTGCCAGTATTGCCCAAGCGGTTGCCGCACCTTTGTTCGGCAAATTGTTGGACAAAAAGGGCGGACGCTTTGTCGTCTTGCCGGCAACAGTGATGCTGGTGGTATCGCTGGCGGTATTGTGGCTGTTTTTACGGATTGATACGCAAGTGGTGATGTTGACGGCGATGTTTACGCTGTTGGCGCTTTCCGTATCTGCTTGTGTAACCGGCGAAACCCATGGTCTGAACGCGTTGCCGAAAACGCTCAATCCGCACGGTGCGGCGATTCTGACCACCATCAACCCGATTGCCGGTGCCATCGGCGCGGCGTTTTTTGTCGGTGCAACCAATATCGGCGAGAAACTTTCTAGCGCAGATATGCCGCAACAGGCAATGCTGGACGGTATCCATTTGGCGATGGGTTGCGCTTTGGTTGTCGGTGTTGTGGTCGTCATGTTTGCTTTGCGTTTGAAAGCGCATCAGAAATAAATAAAAAGGCCGTCTGAAACGTTCAGACGGCCTAAGTACCTCGTAAGAATTTATAAGATTTTGTAACACAATGAAGTTAAAAAGTATTTTATCAATCAGCCTGATGATGGCGGTTTGTCCGTCATGGGCTTTGGATTTCGGGCGTATTCCTGAAAACGAGATTTCTGTTTATGTGCAGGAATTGGACAGCGGCAAAGTGATTGCCGAACACCGTGCCGATGAATTGCGCAATCCTGCTTCGACCATGAAGCTGGTAACGGCGTTTACCGCGTTTCGTATGTTGGGCGGCGATTATCGTTGGAAAACTGAGTTTAAAACCAACGGCTCAATCAAAGGCGATACATTGAAAGGCAACGTGTATTGGGTGGGGAGTGGCGATCCTGTGTTTGACCAGCATGATTTGGTGCAAATGCAGCAACAGATGCGCGATAAGGGCATACGCCATATTGACGGACATCTGATACTTGACCGCAGCCTGTGGGGCGATGTGAAGAATCCGGATGATTTTGCTTCCGATTCTGCCGAAAGCTTTATGACGCCGCCCGACCCCAATATGTTGGCGTATAAAACCGTTGAACTCCGAGCTGAAAAAGAAGAAGACGGAAGCTTGGTCATCCGTACCAATCCGCCTCTGCCGAATCTGAACATTCAAAACAAATTGACGCTTGAGAATAAAGAAGGGAAATGTGGTGTTTTAAAAAACCATATGAAGACTTCCTATAAAAACAATACGCTGACTGTATCGGGCAAGCTGCCGGAAAGCTGCTTGGGACGAGAACTGTATCTGAATATGTACAGCATGAAAGAATATGTCGGCAAAAGTTTTGTGAACCAATGGCGTCAACAAGACGGCACGGTTTCAGACGGCCTGATGACAGGTGTCGCGCCTCATGATGCGCATGTGTTGGCAAGTCATCTATCCAAACCGCTTACCGATATCCTCACCGATATGAACAAGCATTCCAATAACCTGATTGCCCGTTCGGTTTTCCTTAAATTTGCCGGAAACATGCCTGATTACAAGCTGGCGCAGACTAAGGCCGCGTCTATCGTAAAAAGCGAGCTGGCGGTTGCCGGTATCAATACGGAAGGGCTGGTGTTGGAAAACGGCTCAGGCCTGTCCCGAGTAGAACGGCTCAATGCGCGAATGATGGCGCAAATGTTGGAAAAAGCCTACTTCAGTCCGTTTAAAAACGAGTTTATCAGTACGCTGCCGATTGCCGGTAAAGACGGTACGCTTAAAACACGCTTGAAACAGCCCGGTGAAAACCTGCGCCTCAAAACCGGTACGCTTAAAGATGTCCGCGCACTGGCAGGGTATTGGTTGGGCGAAAAGCCGTTGTTGGTTGTCGTGATTATCAACAGCCAAAAATCAACCGATTATTTACGCGACTTGGATAAGTTGGTGTCTAAAATTGTTCAGCCCGGTGGAGAACATTGGATTGATGCTAAAGCTTCTTGCATGATTAGGTATCAGGCTTGATAAGCTAAAAAGGGCCGTCTGAAAATGTATTGACGTTTTCAGACGGCCTTTGTGTAAGAAGAGGAGGCAAGTATTGATGTCTATTTTAAAAGATGATTTAGGGATTTGATGAATAAGCGTTTGGTGTGAAGCAGCTTGAGATGGATGCTCTTTCAGGATTCAAGCCATATGTCTTTCAGCCTTATTGTTTTGTTCTGCTTTATATTATCTAAAGCTGGACTTTGTATAAAAGGCATAGGGTACAGACGAAAAAAATACCGGTAAAAACCGGTATTTTTATTTTTAACTTGATGGCGCGGCGGACGGGGCTCGAACCCGCGACCCCCGGCGTGACAGGCCGGTACTCTAACCAACTGAGCTACCACCGCGCATCCATTGTCAGGGACAATGAAAAGGAAAGTGGTGGGTGATGACGGAGTCGAACCGCCGACATTCTGCTTGTAAGGCAGACGCTCTACCAACTGAGCTAATCACCCGAAAAAGGGAGATACTGAAGAATCAGTATTTTAAAATAATGGCGCGGCGGACGGGGCTCGAACCCGCGACCCCCGGCGTGACAGGCCGGTACTCTAACCAACTGAGCTACCACCGCGCATCCACTGTCAAAGACAATGAAAGGAAACTTGGTGGGTGATGACGGAGTCGAACCGCCGACATTCTGCTTGTAAGGCAGACGCTCTACCAACTGAGCTAATCACCCGATAAGCCGACATTAAATCAAAAAATCAGACCATGCGCAAGGTTTTTATTTAAATAAAAATATATCCCATTGAAAGAATATAGAATATTTTATTTAGCCACAAAAATCACCGTTATGCCTATCCATCAATCAAAAATCAAATGTCCCAATTTATCCGCTTTAGTATGCAGATAACGTTCATTTTCCACATTTTCGCCGACATGTAATGCAATCCGTTCGACCACATTAATGCCGGAATCTTTCAATGTTTGGATTTTTTCAGGATTATTGGTCAACAACTTGACTTCACGAATATGCAGATAATCATAAATCTGCTTAGCCAAAGTAAAGTCGCGTGCATCAACAGGAAGGCCGAGTGCAACATTGGCTTCGACCGTATCCAAGCCCTGATCTTGCAGACGATAAGCACGGATTTTGTTTATCAAACCAATGCCCCTGCCTTCTTGGCGCAAATATACGATAACGCCACGCCCTTCTTTCTGAACGGCCTGCATCGCCGCTTGAAGCTGAGGGCCGCAATCACATTTCACCGAAAATAAAGCATCGCCGGTCAAGCACTCGGAATGAATACGCGACAACACAGGCAGGCCGTCTGAAACATCGCCCATCGTCAATGCGACATGCTCCTGACCACCCTCTTCTTCAAAGCCGTGCATGGTAAATTCGCCCCATTCCGTAGGCAAACGGCATGACGCGACAAACTTCAAGGCGTTACTCATTTTCCGCTTCCTCGCTTTCAGTCACGCCCAAGAGGTTTTTCAAAGGTTCCGCCAAGGCTAATGCAAGGGCAATCCAAGACACCAATACTTCGTCTGGCGCGCCGTCTTTGACATCAAACTCGGCATGCACCACACCTAAAACCGCACCGCTGGGCATACAGACAGGAACAGAAATCTGACTCAAACCGGGATGATTGCGTTCGGCCGACAATTCACCAATTTCCTGCCAATACGCCACATTCTGACAAACATTCATCCAACCGCTTTGCGCCGTACGCACAGCCAAAAAAGCCTGTCCGGCCTGCTCGTCGATTGGAATTACATTTTCCAACGGCACGCCCCAACGGCTCAGTCGAACCAGCGACAACGCGCCATCTTTCGGAAACGCTGTATAAACCGCTGCGCTTTTCAAATGCTCAGTGCGCTCGGCAACCGAATCCAAAGCCATAAAAATCTGTTTCAGCAACAATTCATGTTCGGCATCAACATAATCCACCAACTGCCAACCGTCTTCAGACGGCCACAAAATCGAACGCTCAACCGAAGCATTGCCCATTTTAATCACAGCCTGGGTAGTCAAATAAGCAACATGTATCTCATCCGCAGGCAACTTCAAACCTTGCGTCTGCAAAAAATCTTTAATCAATAAAGCAGGCATCTGCCCTTCCTCACCAAATAGTAAAGTTGAGGCCGTCTGAAAACAAACCCTGCTTTCAGACGGCCAGAATAAACCATTATATAAGGGATAAACCGAAAAATTCAAGCAAACAAGACTTTGCGCCCCCATTAATCTTGTGTATAATCCACGATTCAAATTAGTGCGGACGTGGCGAAATTGGTAGACGCACCAGATTTAGGTTCTGGCGCCGCAAGGTGTGAGAGTTCGAGTCTCTCCGTCCGCACCACCCAACCCCTTTTAGGGGCTTTTTTTTCGTCTAATCAAATCTAACGCAGTAATCAAGATTCAATACTGGCAAGGCTTTCAGGCCAATATACCCCTTGCCAAGTGTCTAAATACCCCCAATGCCGTTTAATTGAATAAAGCAAAATATGGGGGTATGATTCGGGGTATCTGACAATACCCCTAAAAAACATACCCCCAATGCCCCTAAACGACCGCCAAATTAAAGCCGCTAAGCCGTCTGATACTGGAAAGAAAGTTAAGTTATTTGACGGAAATGGCCTGTATCTTGAAGTTACCCCAGCGGGCGGAAAAGTATTCCGTCTGAAATATCGTTTTGCCGGTAAAGAGAAAACTCTCACTATCGGGAAATATCCGGCCGTTTCACTGGTAGAAGCCCGCCAAGCCACTGAAAACGCCCGCCGCATGATTGCACAAGGGCAAGACCCCAACAAAGCCAAGCAAAAAGACAAAGCAGCCCGACAAGCCGCCTTGTTAAATACTTTTGAGCATTTGGCCAAGCAATGGCACAAGGACAATTTGCCCCGCTGGAAAGAACATCACGCCGAGCGAATCATGCGTTACTTGAAAAATGACGTTTTCCCAGTCATTGGAGAAATCCCCGTTAATGAAATCAAGGTAACCCACATCAAAACCCTGCTTGATTCCGTGATGGCGCGAGGCGTTACTGATACCGCCGACAAAATCAGGGGCTGGATAGGGGCGATTTTTGACTATTCCGCCATGCTGGAAATTTCAGAAAACAACCCAGCCCGCCTGTTGAAAAATCACATCCCCAACTTACCCACCAAACACAAACCCGCCCTGCCCCGTGAAGAATTGCCGGAGTTTTACCGCCGCCTGATACTGGCAACCAATATAGAGCGGCAAAACAAAATTGCCATCATGCTGACCATGCTGGTGTTTGTGAGAAATAACGAATTACGCGGCGGCCAGTGGGAAGAAGTGGACTTTAAAACCAAGCGTTGGATTATTCCCGCCGAAAGAATGAAGCATGAAAAGATGAAGCCCAAGCCCGCTTTATGTGTTCCTCTTTCTGATTGGGCGATAGAGCTGCTACAAGAGTTACACACGCTGACAGGGCATAGCCGGTTTATGTTTCCAAGTAGAACCAACGTAAACCGCCATATCAGCGAAAACACGCTAGGAAAAATCATTAACGAGAAGCTAGGCTACAAGGGCAAGGCCACGCCGCATGGCTTCAGAGCAGTAGCAAGCAGTCTGCTTTATGAAAACAACTTCAACGGCGGCGCAATCGAGATTCAGCTTGCCCACGTTGAAGAAGACAAAACAAAGGATTCATACGCCTACATGGCCGAGTATATGCCCCAGCGTATCGAGTTTATGCAATGGTATAGTGACTATTTGCGGGAGCGATACAACCAGGCATTACAGATGATTCAAGAGAGCAAGGCAGATTAAAAATTCCCTATGCGCGTGAGTAAATATACTGGTTACACTGGTTACCACAAATCTTTACAGATATAACTATATGAATATAAATATAAATACAAAGAAAAAGCGGTAACCAGTTAACGTAAATTTACTGGTTACCAACTGGTTACCACTGGTTACCATTTATACAAGTTTGATATTCCGGAATATTTTTTAGTTTTAGAGGTATTACATGGTTTCTATCGCATATCCAAGAAACGCTGCAGCATATAACCCAAAATATGCAGCTATATTCAATATTACTAATAGCCCTGAATTTGAGGACGCACTAGGGGTTTTTAGCTGGCAAGCCCAAAGGGTGTTGACTAGAACATTTCAAAGCCTTGAAAAATTTGAGCATGGGGTGTCGCTATGGAGTTATAAGGAAACTTACAAAGTTTCTTTAGTTGAGGAACAAGTTAATAACGCGTTAGAAAAGTATCAGGAGCAACACGGCGGACTAATTGATTATGCAAAATATTTTTATCCCGTAATAGAAGAGTTGAACTTTGGGCAAAGTTTTGAAATGCTTTTAGAAATGCAGTATTTCATTACAACAAAGGCCATTTATGAGTATGTTTCAAACTTCAAAGACAAGCCATTGCAAGAAAATTTTAATCAATTCAAAACAATAGCAAACTTAATTACAACATCAATAGAGTTTATGTCTTTGGAGTTGAGAAAAGACCAGATTAGCATAGAGGCAATAACAGAAAACGCCAAAAAAGCAGGCAAAGCCAAGCAAAGCCGTTATGAAAAAGCGGGAACGATAGCAGCCGTAAATCAGTTATTGGAGGAAAGAAAGGACAAGTTAAATCAAAGAGGAGGAAAAGCTGAATTAATCAGCCTGATTATCCGCAAAATTAATGACGATGAAATCCCCGCCCCTGATGTTCCAACAGAAAGAACGGTTGTAGAGTGGATAAAAAAATTTGAGCAAAACATGAAATCAACTAGCTGACTTCATGAAATCAACACGCTATTTCATGAAATCAACACGCTACTGCCTAAACAGCCGCCCACAGGGGCGGCTATTATTTTGCTTGTCATCTAACCCGTTATAAGAAAGGCAACCAATGAATAACACTGTATTAAGAGTAAACGATACCGCCCGCGTTATGGGTGTTTCACGAGCCACTATTTGGAATTGGGCAAACCCGAAGAGCCGCCATTACCGCCCTGATTTTCCCAAGCCTATCAAACTTTCCGCAAATATTACCGGCTGGATTTCCAGTGAGATTGAAGAGTATATCGGCAAACTGGCCGCCAAACGCGAAGAATAGGAGTTTTCGGAGCAATACGCGCGCGCGAAGCATAAACGGGAATATATCCCTTTAGTCAAAATAAAACCGCCTGAACGGACATTCAGACGGCCAAACAAATTAAGAGGTAAAAAAATTATGGATAACCATTCTATCAGTATTAAGCCCAAAACGCCAAGCCAAAGAGAGCGAGTTTTAGCCCGATTGAGAAAAGGAAGCGCCACGTCATGGGAGCTTTCACAGATGGGCATACTTAGCTACAACACACGCATTATGGAGCTTCGCAGGGCGGGGCATGAAATCATAACCGTGATGGAAGAAGTAACAAACCAATTTGGGGAAACCGTGAAGCGTGGACGGTTTGTATTAATCAATTAAATCAGGAGCTTTAAACATGAATGTTACATACGTAAAAACAGTTTTTGCAACCCGTCAAAAATTACTGAAAGAGGAAGAGGACAAATGCAGTGAACTGACCGCCTAAATTGAAGCGGCTGAAGCCGGCGTTTCAGAGGCGGAAGCGGTGATCAATGAATTTGCGGGACTAAGAAGCAAGCGCAAAGGAATATTTGCCGATTTATTGAAGATGGGCAAACCCACAAACACCGAAGAAGCCAAAGAGCTTGATTCAGAGATTGCCGCCAAGCGAGAAGAGGCAGACCGCGCCGCCGACGTGCTGGAAGTACAAAAAGAACTGTTGGAAAGCCTCTTTAATGACCGCCGCCAACATCTGAACCGTATTTCAGAGCTTCGCAATTTGCTGGCCGTTTCCCGCTATGAAATGTTTATTGCTGGTATTGAAGAGACCCACTTGCCTGAATATTTGGAGGCCGCCCGCGCCTACGCCAAAGCCGCCGCGAAACTGGCAGGAATCGGCAAGGCCGCCATTGAAATGAGAACGAATCTTCAGGAAAACGGTTTGCGGCCTGATTGCCGAAACTATGGGGAATCTATGCCGAATCGAATAATTGATTTACGTTTGCCGGGCTTCTTCAACATGATGGACAACACCGGCGGGGAAGAAAACGCTATTTTCGACATCTTTAAAGACATGGAGAAAGAAAAAGAAGCGGTTTTCAATAGCTTGAAGTAGCAACACCCAAACAGCCGCCCAAAGGCAGAAAACAGCTATTGTGCGGCTTTTTGAAAGGATTAAGACATGACACCAAAGCAAGAACAGTTTGCCCGCCTGTATGTAGAAACGGGCAATGCAAGCGAAGCATACCGGCAAGCCTACAACACCGACAACATGAAGCCCGAAACGGTAACGAATGAAGCCTATAAGCTGCTACAAGCCCCCGATATTTCCGCGATGGTAGATAACCTCAAGGCAGAGGCACGGCAACGCCACGCGGTAACAGTGGACGACCTGTTACACGAACTGGAGCAAGCGCGGGAGGCGGCACTGACAGCCCCTACCCCGCAAAGCAGCGCGGCAGTATCGGCCACGATGGGCAAGGCTAAAATGCTTGGCTTATTAGTGGATAAAGCGGAAATCAAGGCAGAGGCGGAAATACAGGAAAAGCCGAAAAGTTATGTTTCTTCGATTGCGGAATCACTCACAGAGGAAGAGAAAAAAGCAATCTTGGACTTAGCCCTTAAGACACATAGGGGCAAATGGGAGGCAGTAACACTTGCAGACATTGCCGCCGTTACAGGTAAAGACACTGACAAGACGTGCTATGCCGTCATTCTTATTACGGCATTGGACAGAATCTAATGTTAAATCGCCCAATCCTGTAAAAAACCATTTGACAGATTGAGCTTTGAGAAGCAGAATTTAGTTTCTCTCTCAAATCGTATAGCCCAAATCAGCAGGGTAAACGCTGATTTTTTATCGCCATTTCCCCTATGGTGTTTGAAGCCTATCCACAGGCTTTGGACGGCATATCAAAGTTTATGGCGGTGTGTGGTAACGGTAACGTCCACGCCTGACTATACGCAGGAGAGAGCACCGCCCCCTATTTTGGGCATT